>NZ_DFQP01000081.1:0-17515 GCF_002377845.1 Microbacterium sp. UBA3486 | reverse complement strand
AGGCCATCGTCGGCGAGGCCGCCCGAGCGGGGGCCGACGAGGGGGTGGAGGCGGCGACCGGCGCCGACGCGGCGACCGCGGCTCCGGCATCCGTGCCGCGGGTGAAACCCGGTCCTCGACGTGGTTCCTGCTTCGCCTGGTATGCCTTGGCCGCGGCGTTCGCACGTTCGTCGGCGGCCTCGTTCAGCGGGTGCCCCGCGTGCCCCTTGACCCAGGAGAACTCGACGTCACGGCCGCGGATGGCCTCGTCGATGCCCTCCAGCAGGTCGCGGTTCAGCACGGGTCCGCCGTCGGACTTGCGCCAGCCCTTGCGCTTCCAGCCCGGCATCCACTTCGTCACGGAGTCGATCACGTAGCGGCTGTCGCATTCGATCAGCAGTTTCTCGTCGGTGCCCGCCGTCGCGAGCAGCAGTTCGAGCACCGCTCGCAGCTCGCCCTGGTTGTTGGTGCCGTGCGGCGATCCGCCGGCCGCCCAGTTGTCGTCGTCGATGTACCAGGCCCAGCCGTTGGGTCCGGGATTGCCCAGGGCGGAGCCGTCTGCGGCGGCGGTGATCGTCATCCCTCAACCGTAACGGTGAGCGCGACGTCGCCCTGTCGCGTGAAGGGCGAGCTGCCGGTCAGTCGTCTTCGGGGTCGTCGTCCAGCGGCTCGGCGTCACCGGTCGAGGTGGCCTCGGGGACCGGGGGCGCGACCGGGAACAGGACAGAGCTCAGGTCGCCGCTGGTCTCCGCGCCGAGCCCGATCGACAGTGGATCGACGACGGGCGCGGTGTCGAGGACCTCGGACTCGGAGCGTTCGAGCGGCTCCGAGGGCAGCACCCACTGGTTCTCTTGTTCTTCAGGCTTCTGCTGGAACAGTCCCATGAGTTCCATTGTGAACCCGAGCCGCCGTGAGGAGGCCGGATTCACACGGGATTGATCGGATGCGGCGCCGGTGGTCGTCGCCGACGTCGTGGCTGTCAGGCCGAGGCCGCGCGCCGGAAGGTGAAGTATCCCGAGACGGCGCCGTGATTCACGACGCCCGTTCCGGTGCTCATCACCCGATCGGATGTGGTGGCGCCCGATCCGACGAAGGCGTATCCCGTGTGCTCGAGGCGCCAACCGACCCTCTCGACCTCGCTGAGGAAGTAGCCGACGCTCTCGTTCTGGAGGTAGTCGTTCGCCGCCGAACCCCAGGACGACGGGGCACCGGTGAGGCGGCTGACCTCGACGTGCAGGTGCAGGAGAGGGTCGCCGCGGGTGTGTGCTTCGCGTGCCGCACCGAGCAGTCGTTCAGCTTCTTCTATCGTCAGCATGAGCCCCTCTTCGTGTCGCCGTCGGTAGACGGCTCACCTGAGAGCGTACGTGGACTGACGTCGTCAGGCCGAGGCCGCGCGCACGGCCTCGACGAGTGCCCGCCAAGGGCCTTCGAGCGCGGAGTCGGGCAGTTCGCGCTCGCGCCGTTCGGATGGTGTGCGCGCCTGGATGCTCCACATGAACCGATCGGCGCCGGGTCCGCCGTCCCGCTCCTGATCCCACGGGCAACGGTCGATCAGATCGATCCACTCCGCCGCGTCGTCAGTGCCGGCTTCCACATGCCACTGACGGCGGATGCCGGCGATGCCGCCGGTGCGCACCACCGCGATCACGACCTGCGCGTCAGTCGGTGGAGGGGACTCGCTCATCTCCATAGACTCCCACGGTCGTCCACGCCCGTCGAGCTGCTGCGGCTGTGGCGGCATCGATGGCCGTGGCCGCGGCGAGCGTCGCGTCGGCGAACTGGGTGAAGGTCGCGGTGCTCGACAGGCCGCCGGTGAGAGCGCGATACCAGACTGTTCCCGCCCGCTCCCAGGCTTTGCCGCCGAGGTCGATCGCGAAGAGGGCGAATGCACGGTTGGGGATGCCCGAGTTGATGTGCACCCCGCCGTTGTCTTCGGTGGTGCGGACGAAGCCGCTCATGTGGTCGGGCTGCGGATCGCGGCCGAGCTCATCGTCGTCGTAGGCGGTGCCGGGTGCGATCATCGAGCGCAGCGCCGCGCCCTCGACGGCGTCGGTGAATATCTCGGCACCGATGAGCCACGTCGCCTGGTCGGCCGTCTGGCTCAGGGCGTACTGCTCGGTCAGGGCGCCGAACACGTCGGCGATCGACTCATTCAGGGCGCCGGGCTGCCCCTGGTACTCGAGGTTGGCGGTGTGCTGCACGACGCCGTGTGCGAGTTCGTGGCCGATGACCGTGAGCGAGCCGGTGAAGTGCTGGAACACCTCGCCGTCGCCGTCGCCGAACACCATGCGCTCGCCGTCCCAGAACGCGTTGTCGTAGTCGACGCCGTAGTGCACGGTCGCATCCAGCGGGGCGCCCGCGTCGTCGAGGGAGTTGCGGTCGAAAGCCGCGAGGAGCATCTCGAACGTGGCGCCGAGGCCGTCGAAGGCCTCATTCACCGCGGTGTCTTCGACCGGGGCATCGTCTTCGCCGCGTACGACCGCGCCGGGCAGCTGCTGGGTGTTGCCGGCGTCGCTGATCGTGCGGTTGGGAGCATCGGACAGCTGCGCCACGAGGTCGCCGTTCTCGTCGATCGACAGGTCGATGCGCGCGCGGAAGGGCGGTCGACCGGCGGTCAGCGTCTGTCTCGCAGCTGCGGCGGCCTTGGGGAATCGGCCTGACTCGGCCAGACGCGCGAGCAGGTAAGAGGGGACCACTCCATGACGTTCTCCGGATGCTGTGCTGCTCATGGTGCGACCCTACGCCGGGACGCCGACGTTCGTGTGGTGCGGGGCGGAGAACCCGCGCGGCCTCAGTCGTTCTCGATGCTCAGCACGGTCGTGCGCAGGCCGTCGGACTCGTACTGCACCGGCATGCCCGGGTGGTCGATCGAGAACCAGAAGATGCCGTCGTCGGTGTCGTACCGGCGGCAGGTGAGCGCACCGAGCGGGGTCGTCAGGCTCACGGTCGACACGCTCGTCGTGCCGGCGTCGAAGGCGGCATGGCCCTGCAGTTCCGCCCAGGTCACCCGATTCGAGACGACGGCCTTGGGGTCCTCCGCTGCCCAGCGGTCGAGCGTCGCTCCCTCGTCATCGGTGTCGTGGAAGCGGTTGACGTGCTCGCCCATCGGTCCGTCGGGGCCTTCGAGCAGCAGGTGGATCACCATCCCCGTGCCGGTGGCGTCGCGAATCTCGGCGGCGGTGAACGGCGTCGGGAGGAGTCCGGGGCCGAGCAGGTGCGGATCGGGATCGGTCATGAAGACAGTCTGCGCCATGGTCCGGGCCGCACGTCACGGGATGGTCTCGATGGGCAGGTCCGTCGCCCCATTCCTTGACAGGATTGCGTTCTGTATACAGAATACCAATACGCCCGAAGGGGCGATCCCGACCTGATCTTCCAATGATGAAAGAGGTAGCGAGATGGCACGTGCGAACGTGACGCGGTATCTGGCGCTGGGTGCCGCCGGCGCTCTGGCACTCGGACTCGCCGCGTGCAGCGGTGGGGGTGGAGGAGGCGGTGGAGGCGTCGACGCCGACGGCAACGCCACGGTCGTCTGGTCGACCTGGGGCACGGCCGACGAGCTCACCCGCTACGAGGAGTTCAACAAGGACTTCATGGAGCGCCACCCCGACATCACTGTCAAGCTGCAGCCCGTCGCCGACTACGGCGACTACCACTCCAAGCTGCTCGCACAGCTCACCAGCAACACCGCGCCCGACGTGTTCTACGTGGGCGACGACAAGATCGGCCAGTTCGTCGATTCGAACCGGCTCATGCCGCTGAGTGACCTGATGGACTCGAAGGACAGCAAGACGAAGAAGGATGACTTCTTCCCCGGGCTCTTCGGCGCTGCCGAGAACGACGGCGAGGTGTACGCCGCCCCGAACGACTCGAACCCCGACGTGTTCTGGTACGACAAGCAGGCGCTGGCGGCCGCAGGGATCACGGAGGACCCGGCGACCCTCGCCGAGAACGGCGAGTGGACCACCGACAAGTTCCTGGAGATGAACGAGAAGCTCCACGACGCGGGCCTCACCGGCACCATGTACTGGAACTACTGGGCGACGCACTGGAGCTGGCTCTCGTCGCAGGGCCTCGATGCTCCCTATGACGATTCCGGCGCTTTCGTCGCGAACAAGGACGCCGCGACCGTCGAGTCGGTGCAGCAGCTCGGCGACCTGTTCGAGGACGGTACCTTCGTCGTCGCCGACACCCTTCCTGATGGTGCGGGCGCCGACAGCGTGTTCGTCACGCACAAGGCCGGCTTCTTCGTGCAGGGCCGCTACACGATCGGCACGGTGGATGCGACGGGCGAGCAGGACAGCTACGACATCGTGCAGTGGCCGACCCCTGACGGCGAAGCTGCTCCCACCGGCGTGGCGACCAGCTTCCTCGCGATCAACGGCAAGACCAAGGTGAAGGACGCGGCGTTCGCGTTCTGGACCGAGTTCCTATCCGCCGAGGGGCAGACCTTCCGTCTGCAGGGCGGCGGCAACGCGGTCCCCTCGATCAAGGGCGCTGACGAGGTCGTGCTCGAGGACGACTATCCCGCACACGCCCAGACCTTCCTCGACATGCGCGACATCGGGTTCGAGGACTACCCCGCCGAGGCGCGCGTGCCCGGTCTGCCCACCGCCATCGCCGACGAGTTCCTGAAGCTGTACCAGGGCAAGGCCGACGCGCAGGAGACGCTCGACACCATCGCCGACGTGGTCAAGGAACGGTCGGAGAAGTAGGAGTGAGCACTCTCACCGAGAACGGGCGGATGCCGCAGGTCACCCCTCCGGGGCCCCCCCCCCCCCCCCGGGGGGGGGGGGCCCCGCGGCGCCCCCCNNCCCCCCCCCCCCCCCGCCCCTGCGGAAGGAGGCGCTCTGGCGTCGCCGCGACCGGCTGTGGGGGTACGTCTTCGTCGGCCCCCAGATGATCGGCATGGGGCTGTTCGTCGTGCTGCCGTTCGCCGCCAGCCTGGTGCTCGCTTTCGCGGACTGGGACGGGCTGACCGATCTCACCTGGGTGGGTTTCGCCAACTTCGCCGATCAGCTGACCGACCCGCTCCTCGGTCGGGCGATCCTCAACACGCTCATCATCGCGATCGTCACGGTCCCCATCGGCCTCGGCCTCTCGGTGATCGTCGCCGTCGCACTCGAGAAGCTCAAGACGCGCACGCTCTACCTGATCCTGTTCTTCGCCCCGGTCGTGACCTCGACGGTCGCGGTGGCGATGATCTGGCAGCAGATGTTCCGCTCCGACGGGCTGCTGTCCACGACGATCTCGAAGGTCTTCGGGGTCACCCCGCCCGACTGGCTGCAGGACCCGAAGCTGGCCCTCCTCGCCGTCTGCATCGTCACGATCTGGTCGTCGATGGGCCTCAACGTCGTGATCTTCCTCGCCGGATTGCAGAACATCTCACCCTCGGTGATCGAGGCGGCGCGCATCGACGGTGCCGGCCCGTGGCGGCTGTTCACCGGCATCCGCCTGCCGCTGCTCTCCCCGATCGTCTTCTTCTCGTCGGTGGTCGCGTTCATCTCGTCGCTGCAGACGTTCGACACGGTCTATGTGCTGGTGCAAGACGCCGGCCCCGACAACGCGACCCGCACGATCGTCTACCACATCTTCGATCTGGGCTTCGGGCGGTTCGAGTTCGGTCCGTCCAGCGCCGCGAGCATCATCCTGCTCCTGCTCACGCTCGTCATCACCGCGGTGCAGTTCGGCGCGCAGAAGAAGTTCGTCCACTACGAGGATGACCCCGCATGAGCATTCAGACGCCCCCGCTGACCGGCCCTGCTCCGGCCACGGACTCCACCATCGCGATCACTGCGCCCGGCTACCGGTCCCGTGGCCGTGGCGGCCCCGCCGTCGACCGCGCACGCCGCCGGCTCGGTTCGACCCTGCTGCACGTGGTGCTCGTGGTGGCAGGGATCGGCATGGTGTTCCCGTTCATCTGGATGCTGCTGACCTCGTTCAAGACCCTGCCGCAGCTGCTGAAGAACCCGCTGCAGTTCCTCCCGGATCCCTGGACGTTCGACAACTACACCCAGGCCTGGAACGCGGTCCCGTTCGGCCAGGCGTACCTGAACAGCGCGTACATCGCGATCCTCGTGGTGGTCGGCACGCTGCTCACGGCGTCGATGGCGGGATATGCGTTCGCGCGCATCCGGTTCCGCGGCAGCAAGGTGCTCTTCATCGTCTTCCTCGCGACGCAGATGATCCCGAAGCAGGTGACGCTGATCCCCTTCTATCTGCTGATGTCGAACCTCGGCTGGGTGGATTCGCACCTCGCGCTGATCGTCCCGGGCATCATGGCGAACCCGTTCGCGGTGTTCCTGATGCGGCAGTTCGTGCTGGCTCTGCCGCGTGAGCTGGAAGAAGCGGCGATCGTCGACGGTGCCGGTCGCTGGCGCATCTTCTGGAGCGTCGTGCTCCCCAACCTGAAGCCCGGCCTCGCTGCCCTCAGCATCATCGTGGCGCTCGACGTGTGGAACGCCTTCCTGTTCCCGCTCGTGCTGTTGAACTCGCCCGACCTGTTCACCGTTCCCCTGCTGCTGAACGCCTTCGAGGGACAGCAGGGCTCGATCAACTACGGACTCGTGATGGCGGCCTCGGCGATCGCGACCGTGCCCATGCTGATCGTGTTCGTCATCGGTCAGCGGAAGATCCTCAACAGCATGGCCGCATCGGGACTGGGAGGGCGATGATGACGGATGCCGCCGCCCTCGCCGGCCGTCACCTCGACCTGGCCTCGGCGCCGTTCACGTTGCCGCGTTCGCGCGTGCTCGTCTTCCGCGCGGAGCACGGGAACGGTGTGCGCGTGCACACCTCGGAGTATGAGCGGCGCTTGTCGGAGTGCCGCGTGCTCGATGCGCTCATCGTGGTGGACGCCTCAGGCGAGGCGCTTGCGGTGACCGACGTGCATCCGGCGCGAGTGACGTTCGGCGCTGCGGCGGCGACGCTGACCTTCGCCGATCCGTCGACGCTGAGCCTCGGCGGAGAACCCGGGTCGCGGGTGCGGCTGCGGCGACCGGACGGGAGTGTCGAGGAGCATCCGCTCGGTGACGGTCTTCGCCTCCGCATCGACGCCGACCGCACCGTCACGGTCGAGCCCGGCGACCACGCTGCGGCGATCGCCGCGACCGAGGCGATCTGGGACGACTGGTTCGCGAAGTGCCCGAGTGTGCGCGACGACCTGCAGGAGATGACGGCGTTCTGCTGGTGGGTGCTCGGCGCGAACATCGTCGAGCTGCCGTCGCTGGGCGATGCCAGGGCGATCGTGCCGTCGAAGATCGGCTACGTCGGGCTGTGGCAGTGGGATGCGTACTTCATCGCCGTGGGACTGCGACACGGCCACCCGGAGCTCGCGCGCGAGCAGCTCGACATCGCGTTCCGGTTCCCACAGCCCGACGGTCAGCTGCCCGACGTGGTGCACGAGCTCGGAGTGCTCGCGACCAGCGACGACCTGCCCGAGAGTGACCGTGCGAACCTGCGCAGAGCCGGATCGCAGATCGCCGACCCGAGCGCCCCCGTGCCGCTCACCAAACCACCGCTCGCCGCGTGGGCGCTGCGCAAGGTGCTCGAGGCTGAGGACGCCCCCGACTACGCGCGCCGGCAGTTGACCCGCATCGTCCGCTCGCAGGACTGGTGGTTCGCCGGCAGCGACCTCGACCACGACGGGATGCCGGAGTACGGGCACCCGTACTCCTCCGGGCTCGACGACAGCCCGATCTTCGACGGTCCGCTGCCGACAGCGGCTCCCGACCTCGGGGCGTATCTCGTGCGACAGGACGTGGAGCTCGTGGACCTGCTGACCCGCTATGAACCGGATGCCGACGTCTCGCGGTTGAGGGAACGGGCCGAGAGCACGCAGGAGCGGCTGCTGCGCATGTGGGATCCGGACCTCGGGCGATTCCTCGCGTACGGCGGCGGGGAGCCGCAGCTCAGCGACACGGTCGTCGGGTTGATGCCGCTGCTCACGGGCACGTTGCCGGCGCCGATCGCCGAGGCGCTGCGCCAGGCTGTCGACGACCCCGAGCGCTTCGCCCTGCCCTGGGGGCTGCCGACGGTCGCAGCATCGGATCCCGACTTCTCGGACGAGCGGATGTGGCGCGGACCGGCGTGGGTCAACACGAGCATGCTGGTCGCCGAGGGGCTGGAGGCGTCGGGGTACCCCGAGCGGGCACGGGAGCTGCGCGAGCAGACCGTGGCCCTCGTGATCCACGGCGGCGGTCCGCACGAGTACTTCAACCCGCACACAGGTCGGAAGGCGCGTACGGCGACCACCGCGTTCGGCTGGTCGGCTGCGCTGTTCATCGACCTCGCCGTGCAGCTCAGCTGAGCGCTTTCGGCGTCGTTCGACCCGTGTGGGCCTGGTTAGCTGTTGTGATGCACGAACCGCGCACGATCACACTCGAAGACCCGCGCTCGCCGGAAGGTCGAGGGATCCTGGAGTCCTTCTTCGCGGAGGTCATCGGGCGCTATTGGGGTCGGCCGGCCACGGCGGAGGAGGTGAAGCAGGAGATAGTCAGCGACCCGAGCGACGACCTCCGGGATGACACCGGGTTCCTGCTCGTCGTTCGAGACGGCACCCAGACGGTCGGCTGCGGAGGCGTTCGATTCGTCGGACGTGGAGCGGGCGAGATCACGCGGGTGTACATCGCCCCCGCCGCGCGCGGGCGTGGTATCGGCCGCTTCCTGATCCACGAACTCGAATCGATGAGTGCCGAGCGCGGTCTGCACACTCTCCGGCTGACCGTGCGTCGCGACCTCGCCGAGGCGCACCGGCTCTACCAGCGACTCGGGTATGAACCGGTCGCGCCGTTCTCCCACTCGCCCTACGCCCACCACCAGTTGGCGAAGAAGCTGGATGCGCCGTTCCTGTCGGGAGATCGATGACGGGCTCCGTCATCGGGAGCGGGATGCCCCGGGAGGCTACCTGGAGGAGTGGACCGCGTGCAGCAGTCCGACACGCATCGATGTGCCGTCCTGGGACTGCAGCACGGTGAAGAGCGTGCGGGTGCAGGTGCGGCACCGCACGATGGCGGCGTGGCGATCCAGCTCGACCACGGCCTCGGCGAAGGCCGCGAGCGTGCCGCAGCCGCCGCAGGTGCCGACCAGCGCGGTGACGTCGGCGCCGAAGAGGTCCCAGAGCATGCCCGCGATCGCGTTTCCGTCGACGGTCTGTGCGGGGGTGGCGGCATCCATCACTTTCCTCCGAATCGTTCGGTGCGCACACGTTCCGGCGCATGCCCGAGGCCGACCAGCAGGTCCGCCACATGTTCGACGAACCCGGTGGGCCCGCACACGAAGACCAGGGGAGTGCGTTCCGGTGGCCAGGTGGTATCCCGGAGCACCTCTTCGGTGATGCGTCCGACGGTACCCGCCCATCCGTCTGGAGCGGATCGCGTGAACGCCCATCGCACATCCGCCGCCGCCCCTGCGGGTGCCGCCTCCAATTCACTGCGGTAGAGGGCTTCGTGCGGAGCCCTCACCGAGTAGAGCAACCTGACCGAGTCGGTCGCCCCTGCGGCCTGAGCCGCCCGCACCATCGACATCAGCGGCACGATGCCGGATCCACCGGCGATGAGCTGCACGAGACCGGGGGTCTCCGGACGCCACACGAAGAACCTCCCCAGGGGGCCTTTCACCTCGAGCTCGTCGCCGATGCGGACGTCCCGCACCAGGTAGGGGGAGACCTCGCCGTCGGGGATCTCGTCGACAGCGAGTTCGATCGTCTCGCTGTCGCCGAAGGAGGCGAGCGAGTAGGAGCGGACCGCCTGGTAGCCGTCTTCGGCGGTGAGCCGGACATCGACGTGCTGTCCCGGGTCGCTCCCCGGCCAGCCCGGCACGCTGAGCCGGATCGTGCGAGCAGAATCCGTCTCGGCGTGCGCGCCCGTCACCCGCGCCTCACGCCAGCCGCCGACGGTCACCAGTAGCGTTCCTCTGTCCACGGGTCGCCGTGCATGTTGTAGCCGTTCTGCTCCCAGAATCCCGGCGCATCCTCCTCCATCATCGTGAGCGCTCTGAGCCACTTCGCGCTCTTCCAGAAGTAGAGGTGCGGCACGATCAGCCGAGCGGGGCCGCCGTGCTCCGGGGCGAGCGGCTCGCCCTCGAACTCGAATGCGATCCACGACTGCCCGCCGAGCAGATCGTCGAGGGGAATGTTCGTGGTGTACCCGCCGTAGGAATGCGCCATCGCGAAGGAGGCGGCGGTGTCGATCCCCTCGAAGAGCGTGTCGAGAGAGACTCCGCGCCAGGAGGTGCCGAGCTTCGACCATCGCGTCACGCAGTGGATATCGGTGTGCACGTCTTCGATGGGCAGCTCGTGCAGTTGATCCCAGGTCCAGGAGACGACCTCGCCGACCTCGTTGCGGATGCCGAAGCTCCACTCCGACATAGGGATGTTCGGCGTCGGCCCTGCGGAGAGCACGGGGAAGTCCTCGGTGAGGTACTGCCCCGGCGGGAGCTCCGGAGTGCTCTCCCTGCGTCGAGCGCCGAAACCTCGGGAAATCACGGCCATGATCTTGCTCCTGTCGGTGGATGGAATCCTCTGTGTCGGCGGAGTACGTGAGAGCGTACTCCGCGGTGCGTGACCGTGCGCGACCCCGTGGCGATCAGGCGCGGAACAGCTCGACATTCTCGTGCGCCCACTGGGCGAACGTGCGACCGGGACGACCGGTGAGGCGCGTCACCGTGTCCTGCACCACCTGCCCGATCTCGGGGGGATTCTTCGCCAGCTCGACGCCGAACTCGACGTACCCCTCGTCGTACCCGAACGCGCGCAGCCGTTCCCGCTCCTCGTCTTCGGTGAGCCGGCTCCAGGTGACTTCTTCGCCGAGGGCGCCGGCGATGCGGGCGGTGCGCTCAGCCGGGGTGAGTGCCTCGGGTCCGGTCAGGTAGTAGGTCTGCCCCGCAGCGGGCGCGCCGAGCAGCACCTCGACCGCGACCGCTGCGATGTCGGCCTCGTGCACCATCGCACTCGGCCAGTCCGCCAGGCTGCGCACCCGATGGTCGGAGACGACCTCCGGCGCCCACTCCCGCGCGTTCGACATGAACTCCACCGGTGCCAGCAGTGCCCAGGCGAGACCGCTCTCGCGCAGTGCCGGCTCGAGGGTGCTCTCGTCCCATCCGCTCAGCACGCTCACCCGGCGCGCGCCCGCGGCCTCGACTGCGGCGACCAACTCGGCGCCGTTGGTCAGTGTCTCGCCGAACTCGCCGTGGAACGTGATGAAGTGCACGGCGCCGCAGCCTTCGACGACCCGACGGAATGCGTCGGCGTCGGTGAGGTCGCCGCGGACGACGTCGACGCCCTCGGGGAGATCCGCGCGCTGCGGGTCACGGGAGAGGGCGCGCACGCTCTCTCCGCGTTCGAGCAGTTGACTGACGATGTGGCGTCCGACCGTACCCGTCGCGCCGCTGACCAGGATTGTCATGAGGAGTCCCTTCTTCGTGGTGACTCCCACCCTTTCGGGCAACCCGGACATATCCGGTCCGCGATCGACTCATGAACCGGAGCAGGAGGGCGTGCAGATGAAGTGGGACTACGCCGTGAAGTACGAGCTCGTGGCGTTGTCGAGGATGCGCTGCATGCCGTGCATCCAGTTGAGCTTGAGCGCGTCGACGGCGCCGGGGATGTCGCCGTCGGCGAGGTGCCGGGCGATCGCGGCGTGCTCGGCGGCGACGCGTTCGACCTTGACGTCTTCGGGGACGAGGAGCGACTCGTAGCGGTGGAACGAGCTGCGCACGTTGTCGATCACGGCGAGCAGGCGGGCGTTCGGGCAGGCCGACAGCATCACGCTGTGCCACTCGTCGTCCTTGGTGATGACGAGCTGGTGCTCCACGAGCTCGTCGGCGAACGCGTCGGCCATCTCTTTGAGCTGCGCGCCGATGCGACGCAGCTCGTCGGGCGGGCTGAGCTCGATCGCGAGGCTCTCGAGCGCCGCCAGGACGGGAGCGAGATCGCGGAACTCGGAGGCGCTGAGCGGGACGAACCGGAAGCCCTTGCCGTTCTCGCTCTCGATCTGCCCTTCGGACTCCAGGGCGATGAGCGCCTCGCGCAGGGGAGTGCGGCTGACGCCGAGCTCGGTGGCGAGCTGGACCTCGTTGATGCCCTCGCCGGGCTGCACGAGTCCGGCGCGCATGCGGTTCAGCAGCTCCTGCCGGACCTGCGAGCGCAGGTTCTTGCGTTCGATCGCCATGCGTCCCCTCTTCTGCCGCCTGCCCGTCAGCCTATGGGTTGACGGGCCTGGGACGACGTCCTAGTGTGTTGTATACAGAATACAGCCGATTCCGGATTCGCACCAGTGCACCGCCGGATCGGCCGGTGATGACTCAGAGAGGAGACTTCGTGCCCGCACCCGGTGGCGACCAGCCCACCCGACGCGTCCGCCTCGACGCCCTCGCCTACGGCGGCGACTACAACCCCGACCAGTGGTCGGAAGAGATCTGGCACGAAGACATCCGCCTGATGCGCGAAGCCGGCGTGAACATGGTGAGCCTGCCGATCTTCAGCTGGCCGCAGCTGGAGCCGGAGCCCGGTGTCTACGACTGGGCATGGCTCGACCGCATCATCGATCTGCTGTGGGAGGCCGGCATCGCGATCGACCTCGCCACCGCCACCGCGACCCCGCCCTCCTGGCTGCTGCGCGCCCACCCCGAGATGGCGCCGTGGGATGCCGACGGACACCGCCTCGAGTTCGGCTCCCGCCAGACCTACTGCCCCTCGTCGCCGATCTGGCGCGAGAACGTCGCCCGCATGACCAGGGCCATGGCCGAGCGCTACGGTGAGCACCCGGGCCTCGCGATGTGGCACATCTCGAACGAGTACGGCGATCACACCTCACGCTGCTGGTGCCCCGAGTCGGCCCGGCACTTCCGCCGCTGGCTGCAGGACCGCTACGGCGATCTCGACGGTCTGAACGAGGCCTGGGGTGTGAACGTGTGGGGTCAGCGCTACACCTCGTGGGAGCACATCGAGACGCCGAAGAAGGCGCCCGGCCCTGTCAACCCGACCAAGCTGCTCGACTTCGAGCGCTTCTCGTCTGACGCTCTTCTGGAGCTGTTCCAGGTCGAGATCGATGTGCTGCGCGAGGTCACCCCGGACATCGCGGTGACCACGAACTTCATGAGCATGTTCCGCGACCTGGACTACTGGAACTTCGCCGCCGTCGAAGACGTGGTGACCGATGACGCCTACCCCGAGCCCGCCGACCCGACATCGCACGTCGGCGCGGCTCTCAACTACGGCCTGATGCGCTCGCTCAAGGGCGGACAGCCGTGGCTGCTGCTGGAGTCATCTGCCAGCGCGACCAGCTGGCGCGACGTGAACGTGCCGAAGGCGCCGGGCAAGATCCGCATCGAGAGCCTGCAGGCCGTCGCCCACGGCTCCGACGCGGTGATGTTCTTCCAGTGGCGCCAGGCCAAGTACGGCCAGGAGAAGTTCCACTCGTCGATGCTCGGCCACCGCGGGGAGCGCTCACGCAGCTTCCGGGAGACCAAGGCGCTGGGGCTCGAACTCAAGAAGCTCGAGCAGGTACGGGGAACCCGGGTGCGCTCGCGCGTGGCGCTCGTCGTCGACTGGGACTCCTGGTGGGGGACCAGCGCGGTCGAGTCGCTGCCCTCGCAGCGGCTGCAGTGGGCCCAGCAGGCCCGCGCGTGGCACCGAGCGCTGTACACGCTCGGTCAGCCGGTGGACGCCGTTCGCGCCACCGGCCCCTTCGACGCCTACGACGTGGTCGTCGTGCCGAACCTCTACATCGTCGAGCAGCCGCAGGCCGAGGCGCTCGCCGCCTTCGTGGAGCGCGGCGGGCACCTCGTGGTCGGACCGTTCTCGGGAGTGGTGGACGCCACGGAGAAGGTGCACGACGGCGGAGCCCCCGGGTTGCTGCGAGACCTGCTCGGCATCGAGGTCGACGAGCAGTGGCCGATCGCCGACGGTCTGACCGAGAGCATCGACTTTGCGGGCGAGCGCCTGAGCGTGCCCTCGTGGAGCGAGTGGCTCGAAGCGGATGATGATGTCGAGGTACGCGGGGCGTACGCGAGCGGCGAGCTCGAAGGGTTGCCCGCGGTGACCCGTCGCACGACGGGGGCGGGCTCGGCCTGGTACGTCAGTGCGATGTTCGACCCAGAGGGCCTGCTCCCGGTCTTCCGTGATGTGCTGCGCACCGCCGGCGTTCCCGCCCGCGAGCGCACCGACGTCGAGGTCGAGGTGGTCACCCGCGCCGACGACACCACCGACTACACGTTCTACCTGAACCACGGGCGCGCGCCCGTCGCGTTCGAGATCCCCGCTCCCGCGGTCGACCTGCTCACCGGCATCCGTCATGCGGACCGACTGGAGCTCGACCGCTACGGCGTCGCCGTGCTCGCCGCACCCCGCAGCGAGTCCATTCCCTTTGCCACCCTGATCCCCGTGAAGGAGGACGCATGACCGCCCCGTTCGTGCATCCGTACATCCCCAACACCGCCCCGGAGTCCCGAGCGGCGATGCTCGCGGCCGTCGGCGCCGCGTCAGTCGACGAGTTCTACGCCGACATCCCCGAGTCGCTCCGGCTCGGCCGTCCGCTCGACCTGCCGACGCCGTTCGCGGCCGAGCAGGATCTCGCCCGCCACGTGCGGGGGCTGCTCGCCAAGAACCGTTCGACCCAGGAGCGGCTGAGCTTCCTCGGCGCGGGCACCTACAACCACTACGTGCCCGCCGTGGTGGACGAGGTCATCGGCCGCAGCGAGTTCCTGACCGCGTACGCCGGTGAGCCCTACGAGGACCACGGTCGCTTCCAGGCCCTGTTCCAGTACCAATCGCTGATGGCCGAGCTGCTCGAGATGGACGTCGTGAACGTGCCGACCTACGACGGCTACCAGGCGACGGCGACCGGCCTCACGATGTCGGGGCGACTCACGGGCCGCGGGCGGGTGCTGGCCGTCAGCGACGTGCTGCCGGCGAAGCTCGCGAAGGTGCACGACTACGTCCGCGCGCACCTGACGCTCGAGCTCGTACCCACCGTCGGCGGTACGGCCGACGTCGACGCCGTTCGCGCGGCGCTGGGCGATGACGTGGCCGCGGTCTGGATCGAGACGCCGAGCGCCACCGGCGCCGTGGAGGCGTCCCTGCAGGAGATCTCGGATGCCGCCCACGCGGCCGGCGCCGTGGTCGTCGTCGGTACCGACCCCATCGGCTACGGCGTCCTCGCCCCGCCCTCGGTCTCGGGAGCAGACATCGTCACCGGCGACATCCAGTCCCTCGGCCTGCACCAGTGGTTCGGCGGCGCCCACGGCGGGTTCATCGCCGTGCACGACGACCCGACCTTCGTGATGGAGATGCCGTCGCGCCTGTTCGGGCTCGCCACCACCGACGTGCCCGGCGAGTACGGCTTCGGCGACGTGGCCTACGACCGCACCTCGTTCGCGCACCGCGAGGAGGGGAAGGAGTGGGTCGGCACGGCCGCGGCCCTGTGGGGCATCGCCGCCGGGGTGTACCTCGCGCTGATGGGACCGGCCGGCATGGCCGAGCTCGGCGAGGTGCTGCTCGCCCGCACCCGGTACGCGCAGCAGGCGCTCTCCGCAGTGCCGGGTGTCTCCCTCGACGACGACGCCGTGCACCTGCGCGAGTTCACGGTGACCTTCGCCGACGTCACGGCCGAAGCGGTCGTCACGGCGCTCCGCACCAAGGGCATCGAGCCCGGCGTGGTCGTGGGGGAGCGCCGCCTGCTCGTCTGCGTCACCGAGCTCACCACCCAGGCCGACATCGACACCCTGGCGGGCGCGCTCGCCGAGGTCACGACATCCGACGCGTCTTCATCCCATGCATCACACCAGGCTGCGAAGGAGCAGAACCGATGAGTCTTCCCGTCGCCCCGAAGCCGACGCTGCGCCGATTCCAGCAGGCCCGCTGGGACGAGCCGATCATCTTCGAGCTGAGCGCCCCCGGTGAACGCGGCGTGCTGGTGTCGCAGGTCGAGCCCGGCGTTCGCGAGGCCGTGGGCGACGTGGTGGCCGCGCTGCCCGCCTCCCTGCGCCGTGCCGCGAAGCCGAACCTGCCCGAGATGGGGCAGATGCGCGTGCTCAAGCACTACCTGCGCCTGTCGCAGGAGAACCTCGGTGCCGACTTCAACGTCGACATCGGCCAGGGCACCTGCACCATGAAGTACGCCCCGAAGATCAACGACCAGCTCGCGAACACGCCGCAGCTCACCGCGATGCACCCGCACCAGGATCCGGCCGATGCGCAGGGCGTGCTCGAGATCGTCTGGCAGCTGGAGCGGGTGCTCGCCGAGATCTCCGGCATGGACGAGGTGTCGCTGCACACGCAGGGCGGCTCGGCGGCGATCTGGTCGAACATCGCCATGATCCGGGCCTTCCATGAGGCGAACGGCGAAGGCGAGCAGCGTTGCGAGGTCATCACCACGATCTTCAGCCACCCCTCGAACGCGGCCGCTGCGAAGGCGGCAGGCTATGAGGTCATCACGGTCTACCCCGACGCCGAGGGCTATCCGTCGCTCGACGCGTTGAAGGCCGCCCTGTCGCCCCGCACCGCGGCGATCATGGTCACGAACCCGGAGGACACCGGAATCTACAATCCGGCGATCCGGGAGTGGGTCGACGCTGCGCACGCGGTCGGAGCCCTCGCCTCCTACGACCAGGCCAACGCGAACGGCATCCTCGGGGTCACGCGCGCCCGCGATGCCGGCTTCGACGTGTGCCACTTCAACCTGCACAAGACCTTCGGCACCCCGCACGGCAGCGGTGGACCGGGATCTGGCGCGAACGCCGTGAGTGCGGCCCTCGCCCCGTTCCTGCCGGGGCCGCGCGTGGTGCGGGCGGATGACGGGACCTTCGGGGTGGTCGAGGCGGGAGAGCAGTCGATCGGCGCGGTCGGCCCGTTCTTCGGCGTCATCCCCGCGCTCGTGAAGGCCTACTCGTGGATCATGGCCCTCGGCGCTGAGGGACTGCTCGCCGCCGCCGAGACCGCCGTGCTGAACAACAACTACCTGATGGCTCGTGTGCTCGCGATCCCCGGAGCCTCGGCGCCGTATGCCACGGGTCGCCGCCGCATCGAGCAGGTGCGTTACTCGTGGGAGGAGCTGTACCAGGAGACCGGCATCTCGTCGGAGGAGATCGGCGTGCGCATGTCCGACTTCGGGATGCACTACTGGACGAGTCACCACCCCTACGTGGTGCCGCAGCCCTTCACGCTCGAGCCGACTGAGTCGTACTCGATGGCAGAGCTCGATGAATATGCGGCGACCCTGGCCGAAGTGGCACGCGAAGCACGCGAGAACCCCGAGGTGGTGCGCACCGCCCCGCACAACCAGACCGTGCACCACACGCACCATGACGATCTGGACGACCCGGAGCGGTGGGCGATCACGTGGCGCGCGTATCAGCGGAAGTACTTCCCCGCGGAGTCTGTCGCGTCGTGATCGGCCTCGTCGTCAACCCTGTCGCCGGTGTCGGCGGGCCCGCGGGCCTCGCCGGCTCCGACGGTGCGGACGTGCAGCGCCTCGCCCTCGCGCGCGGCGCCCGTTCGCGCGTGCAGGAGCGGGCGGTCCTCGCCCTGACGACGCTCGCC
>NZ_DFQP01000079.1:0-5312 GCF_002377845.1 Microbacterium sp. UBA3486 | reverse complement strand
CACACCGCGCAGCAGACGGGCGCGCTCCGCGACCGTCATCCGTCCCCAGGGCCCGTCGAACGCGGCGCGCGCGGCGGCCACGGCGCGGTCGACCTGCTCGGTGCCGGCTTCGTGCACCTCGGCGATGACCGAGCCGTCGACCGGGCTGACCTTCGCGAAGGTGGCGATGCCCTCCACGCGCTCGCCGGCGATCATGTTGTGGATCGCGCGGGGCGCTCGCTCCTGCTCGGAGGCACGGAGGGGAGGCGTCATCGTCTCGGAAGGCATGGGCTCAGGCTAGGAACGTTCGAGGGATGCCGACAAATACTCTCTTGATGCACTGCCATGCCCGTACGGCTATAGTCCGGATCATGGTCACCGATCGACTGCTCGACGGGCGGGTCAAGATCCGCCACCTCGTCCTCGTCACCGCCATCGCCGACGAAGGCACTCTGGTGCGCGCCGCCGAGTCGCTGCACATCACCCAGCCGGTCGTCACCCGCGGCCTCCGCGAGGTCGAAGAGGTGCTGGGTGTGCCGCTGTTCGAACGGTTGCCGCGCGGCGTGCGCCCGACGCAATACGGGCACTCGTTCATCGAGCGCGCCCGCTCGGTGCTCGCCGAGCTGCGCGCCGCGGGGGAGGAGGTGCGGCTGCTGCAGTCGGGGCAGCTCGGCACGGTGACCGTCGGCACGCACCTCGCAGGTTCCAACCTGCTGCTGCCGCGGGCCATCGCGGCGCTGAAGGCCGAGCATCCACGGCTGACCGTGGTGGTGCGCGAGGGCACCCCCGACACCCTGCAGCAGCTGCTGCTCGCGGGCGACCTCGACCTGACCGTCGGGCGGCTCTCGCCGACGGTGCCGGTGCGGCTCGAGCAGGAGCGACTGCACCTGGAGCCGATCCGTCTGGTCGCGCGGGCCGGGCATCCGGTGCTCGGCGGTGTCAAGGCGAACTCCCTCGCCGAGCTGATCGCGTATCCCTGGATCTTCCCCGTGGCCCAGACGGCGCTCCGGGCCGAGCTCGAAGCGGTCTTCTTCCACGAGGGGCTGCCGTTGCCGCCCGACCGCGTCGAGTGCACCTCCATGCTGACACTGCGCACCCTGCTGATCTCGACCGACGTGATCGCGGCGCTGCCGATGTTCATCGCCGTCGACGACCGTGAGCTGCGGATCCTGCCCACGCCGTTGAGCTCCATCCGCCGCTCGGTCGGCGTGACGGTGCCGAAGGATCGGGCGCCGTCGCCGGCGGCATCCGCGCTGCTGGCCCATCTGCGCGAAGAGGGCGCCCGCTTGGCGGAGCTCGAGCGGGACTACGCGGAGACGGAGCCGCGCTTCGCCGGCTGATATGCCCGAACGGTCATAGCTCTGACCCGTATGGATATTGGACAGCATCGCTTCACCAGGACGAACCTGATGAGAACGACACCACGTCGTGACGATCTCACCCGATTCAGCCAATGGAGGCGACATGGCCGGCTCTCCCTACGTGCCCGATGCGAAGAAGTACCGCCCGGAGGATTTCCAGCGCGTCGAGGGTGAACCGGCCGATCCCGATCCCTCCAGCTGGGGCATGCAGCCCGACGGTACCTTCCTGCCGCCGGCGCACACGCCGTCCGTCCCGCGCGACGTCTTCATCGACTGGCCGGGCCAGCTCGACTACCGCGACCCCGAGACGTATGCGCTCAACGCCAAGGCCGAGGCGTTCTACCCGATCGTGGTGAACACCAGTCACTCGTGGCAGTGCATCTACGACTGGGACGGCCGTCGCCTCATGCTCCACTACGGCGGCGGCAACCACTGGAAGCTCTACGACATCACCGACCCTCGCGACCTGACGATCGTCGACGAGGAGCAGTGGGGCTGGGACGACCCCCGCCCGCAGTTCGGCGCCACCACGGTGCAGTGGAACCAGAAGCTCGGAAAGCACATCGCGATCCAGGCGAGCGAGACTCCGCGGTACTTCCTCAAGGGGCGCGTCGCCAACAAGTGGATCGACGACACCGTCGAGGGCCAGCTGAAGGAGTGGGAGGGCCTGCGCGGCTTCCGCACGTGGGAGATGAACGGCCCGAGCCCCCGCGACTGGACCCTCCTCACCGAGGTCTCGACCGATCCGAACCACGGGCCGGACGAGATCCAGGAGGGCAACGGCGTGCTCGACCTTCCTGTCTACTACGGCGACAAGTACCTGTTCGTGGCGACCGCGCCCGACAACACCTTCACCAACCAGCCGTACAAGACCACGCTGTGGACCGCCGGACACGCGGCTTACGACGTGTCGGACCCGGCGAAGCCCGAACTGCTCTCGAACTGGTGGGTGCCCGGGTCGCGTGCCGGGGAGGAGGCGGATTCCGAGTACCTCGCGGACAACGAGCGCTGGAACAACAAGACCTCGTGGTTCGGCTCGCGCATGGGCATCTTCCTGCCGCGCTCGGTCGAGTCCGGATGGAAGTACGGCTACGCCGCCCAGGGTGGTCAGGGCTTCTTCGTGCTCGACGTGTCGGATCCCGCGAACATCCACCACGTCGGCTGGTGCCACCTGCCGGTCAGCGTCGCCGGCACCGAGGGCGACAACGTCGACACCACCCAGGTGGAGGAGACGGGCTACGTCTACGTCTCGGGCTACCCGATGAACACCGACTGCTACGAGCCGGCCAAGGAGATCTATCAGATCGACGTGAGCGACCCGACGAACCCGCGGGTCGTGCGCACGCTGCCCCGCCCGACGCCGCCGGCAGACGCCGCGTTCACCGACTGGGCGCAGCGCCGCGGGTCGTTCGGACCCAAGCGCTCGGGCTACTTCACCAACACGGGCACGCCGCACGGCGGCGTCATCCCCTACGCGTTCTACGCCGCGGGGTTGCAGATCTTCGACGTGCGCGATCCGGAGAACCCCGAGGTCGGCGCGTACTTCGTCCCCCCGATCGGACTCAAGGACGACGACGACCTCGCCGCCCCCGTGCACGGCATCTTCGTGGAGTGGGACCGCAACGTGATCTGGCTCTTCGCCAACCACGGCATCTACGCGGTGTCGACCCCGCTGCTGGGTGAACCCGTGGTCGGTCTCCCCGCCACCGAAGGCTGAACACTTCCCGGAAACTCCGGTGTCCGTCCTCCACATAAGGGGCTGAGTGGACGGACACCGGCTCCCGACCCCTGACGATCCCTCCGAAAGTGATCCATGACTCAGACAGTTAGGCCGTGGCCGGCCCTGTGGGCGCTGTGCATCGGCTTCTTCATGATCCTCGTCGACACGACGATCGTGGCGATCGCCAACCCGGTCATCCTCGCGGCGTTCGACGCCGACCTGACCACGGTCATCTGGGTCACCAGCGCCTACCTGCTCGCCTACGCCGTCCCCCTGCTGGTGACCGGTCGCCTGGGGGATCGCTTCGGTCCCAAACGGGTCTATCTCGTGGGGCTCGTGCTGTTCACCCTCGCCTCGCTCGCGTGCGGTCTGGCGGGCAGCATCGAGATGCTCATCGCGGCTCGCGCCGTGCAGGGCTTCGGTGCCGCGCTGATGACGCCGCAGACCATGGCGATCATCGCGCGGGTGTTCCCGCCGCGCGGTCGGGGTCAGGCGATGGGGGCGTGGGGCGCTGTCGGAGGGCTCGCGACGCTCGTCGGCCCGATCCTCGGCGGCGTGCTCACCGACACCGTCGGCTGGGAGTGGATCTTCTTCGTCAACGTGCCTGTCGGGATCGTCGCCTTCGTCGTCGCCTGGCGTCTGGTCCCCGATCTCGAAGGACACCCGCACCGCTTCGATGTGGTGGGGGTCGCGCTGTCCGGACTCGGTCTGTTCCTGCTGGTGTTCGGCATCCAGGAGGGCGAGGTCTACGACTGGGGGGTGATGTTCGGTCCGGTCACCGTGTGGGGCGTCATCGTCGCCGGTGCCGTGCTCCTGGTGCTCTTCGTCGTGTGGCAGCGCGTCAATCGTGCAGAGCCCCTCATGCCCCTCAGCCTCTTCCGCGACCGCAACTTCTCGGTCGCGAACGCCACGATCTTCCTCGTCGGTGTCGGCATCACGGCCATGCCCGTCCCCCTCGCCTTCTACTTCCAGGTCGCCCGTGGCCTCGACCCGACGCTTGCGGCGCTGATGCTCGCACCGATGGCGGTCGTCTCGGGTGTGCTCGGGCCGTTCGTCGGAAAGCTGAGCGACCGGATCGGTCCGCGGTGGGTCACCTTCGCCGCCTTCGTCATCTCGGCGGTGGCCATGGCCTGGTATGCGGCGACGATGACGATCGACGCCCCGTTCTGGCTCCTGCTTCTGCCCTCGGCGCTGCTGGGTGTCGGCGTATCGGGGATGTTCGGTCCGCTCGCGTCGACGGCCACTCGCAATCTGCCGCACACGCAAGCAGGAGCGGGATCCGGCGTCTACTCCACCACCAGGCAGATGGGGTCCGTGATCGGATCGGCGCTGCTGGCGGTGCTGATGAACGTGACGCTCGCCGCGCACATCACCGGTTTCGTGCCAGGGGCGATCCACCCGGGGAGCGAGCTGTCGGCGAAGGACGGGAGCGGACTGGCCGCGGCCATGTCGCAGTCGCTGCTGCTCTCGGCCATCGCCTTCGCGGTGTGCGCGGTCGTCGTGGTGTTCTTCGAGAAGCCGCGAGCCTGGGGAGCCCCGGCCACCCCGCAGACGGCGGGTTCTGTCGTGAGAGAGGGACGATGATGGCGGCGATCGCAGTGGATCCAACATCCAGAACGAATCCGACCACGAGCACGAAGGACGAGAGGACTCCGATGACGGTCAGCTCCGGAGGCGGTCGACTGGTCGTCGACGCCCTGAAGAAGGACTATGAGCTCGACGGCGCCGCCGTCCCCGTGGTCAAGGACGTCACGTTCACGATCGAGCCCGGGACGTTCTACTCGCTCCTCGGCCCGTCGGGATGCGGCAAGACCACCACCCTGCGCTGTGTCGCCGGCCTCGAACGGAGCAACGGCGGCGTCATCTCGCTCGACGGCAACGTGCTGTCGACCGGCACCGCGCACGTGTCGCCCGACAAGCGCGACATCGGCATGGTGTTCCAGAACTACGCGATCTGGCCGCACATGACGGTGTTCGCCAACGCGATCTTCCCGCTGCAGGTCGCGGGTTCGAAGCTTCCGAAGCAGGAAGCGCGCAAGCGGGCGATGGAGGCGCTGGAGCTCGTGCAGCTCGATCATCTCGCGCAGCGCCCGGCCACCGCGCTCTCAGGCGGTCAGCAGCAGCGCCTGGCCCTCGCTCGTGCGTTGGCCCACCGACCGCGTCTGCTGCTGCTCGACGCGCCGTTGTCGAACCTCAACGCCAAGCTGCGCGCCACCATGCGCACCCAGCTGCGGAGCCTGCAGCGCACCCTC
>NZ_DFQP01000045.1:0-9025 GCF_002377845.1 Microbacterium sp. UBA3486 | reverse complement strand
AAGACCGGCTCGCCGACCCGCCACCCCAACGATGCCGACGCGCTCCGGACGCAGCATGCGCTGCCGCCGCCGGGCGAACGGGAGGGTGGCGAGCGCCACCGGCATCTGCACCCCGATGCGGCGGCCGAGTTCTTCGAAGGCCCGCACCTCCCTGTGGGAATGCACGACCAGCAGATCGGTGTGGCGGCGATAATCCAGCGCCCCGCGCTGGGCGGGGATCGCCATGCCGGGCAGTCCCGAGACCGTGACCGGTCGATGCTCCAACGCGTCGATCACGCGTCCCATCAGCCGCACGAACGGTCCGCGCCCCGCGAGCAGGACCACGTCGGGGCGCTGTCCGGCCAGCCAGGCCTCCGTCTGCGCGAACCCGATGCGGGTGACGTCATCCGGTCCGAGCGTCGTGCCGGCGAGAGCCGTGCACTGCTGCTCGGCGCTGGCCGTGAGCGGTGTGCGCACGAGCAGCAGGTGCGGGCGCACACCCGGCACGGAACCGAGAAGGGAGGCGGCCCACTTCACGAACGAGTCGGCATCCGCGATGGCGACGACGCGGATGCCGGTGGCCGCCGTCATGCCGGAACGCGGCGCAGCTTCGCCATCGGCGCACGCTCGCTGTCGAACACCCGCTTGACGCCGTCGCCGGTCGCACGCTCGATCACACGGATGTCGCGTACGAGGTGCTCGAGGCCCGTCGGCTCGAGCGAGGCCGCATGGTCGGATCCCCACATCGTGCGGTCCAGGGTGATGTGGCGCTCGACGGCGACGGCTCCGATGGCCACGGCGGCGAGAGAGATCTGTAGTCCGCGCTCATGACCCGAGTAGCCGACGGGCACGCCGGGATAGCGGTCGCGCAGTGTCGCGATCACCCGCAGGTTCGCCTCTTCCGGCTCCAGCGGGTAGGTCGACGTCGCATGCATGAGGACCACCCGATCGGTGCCGAGCGTGTCGAGCGCCCGGTCGATCTGCTCGATGGTCGACATGCCGGTGGAGAGGATCACGGGCTTGCCGGTCTCCCGCAGCGCGATCAGCAGTTCGGTGTCGGTGAGGCTGGCCGAGGCGACCTTGTGGGCCACCACGTTCAGGTCTTCGAGGAACGCGACGCTGGGAACGTCCCACGGCGAGGCGAACCAGTCCAGGCCGAGCATCGTGGCGTGGTCGCCGATCTCGACGTACTCGTCGCGCCCGAACTCGACACGACGGCGGTAGTCGAGGTAGCTCATCACACCCCAGGGCGTCTCGCGCGGAACGTCGCGCATGTGCTCCGGCGTCGAGATCTCCGGTGTCCGTTTCTGGAACTTCACGGCATCGGCACCGGCTCGGGCCGCGACGTCGATCAGCTTCTTCGCGATGTCCACGTCGCCGTTGTGGTTCAGGCCGATCTCGGCGATGACGTAGGCGGGACGCCCGCCGCCGATCACTCGTGAGCCGATGCTGACAGTCATGATTCCTCCGGTGTTCGAGCGTTGGTGCTACCCCTCCCTCCTGACTACGGGCCGAGGATGAACACTGTGAGACCACCGGGTTACCGGCGTCGGTCAGCTCGACAACACCCGCTCTATCAGCTCGCGCACGGCGCCTTCTCCACCTCGACGGCTCAGCACGACGCGGGCCTCTTCGAGCACCAGCGGATGCGCGTCGGCGACCGCGACCGGCCATCCCACGATCCGCATCGCCGGCAGGTCGTTGACGTCGTTGCCGAGGTAGGCGATGTCGGCGAGAGGCACGTCGTTGTCGCGCGCCCAGTCGCGCAGCGCCGTGTCCTTGTCGTCGATACCGTGCAGCACCGGCACCCTGAGCTTGTCGGCGCGAGCGCGGACCACCGGGTTCACCTCGGTCGACAGGATCAGCAGCGGCACGCCCGCGCGACGCAACAGGGCGACGCCCATCCCGTCCTCCCGGCTGACCCGCACCCGTTCACCGCCGTCCGCGTCGATGATCGCGGTGTCGTCGGTGTGCACGCCGTCGAAGTCGGTGACGACGGCGCGGACCGGAATGGGCGTGGGGGCCTCGTGCAGGCGGGCGAGCGCGCGGGCGACGCGGAGTTGATCCGCATCGTCGATCTCGATCGCCGTCCACTCCGGCACCGCCGAGATGCGGGTCCTGCCGAAGAAGCGATGCCTGTTCTCGCGGAAGCCCGCGGCCCGGAACACATAGAACGCCCCGGTCTCGAGGTGGTGCGGCTCCCGGTCCTGTCGGCGCGGGCGGTGCGCGGCTTCGTGGTTGATCGCCACCGCCTCGCTCCCCTCCCCTTCCCGCCACAGGAACCCGTAGGTCTCGTGAGCCGAGAAGACGCTGTCGGCGCGGTCGGCACGGATCTCCTCCACGGCGTCAGCGAGCGCATCGCTCGGGATGAACGGCGAGGTCGCCTGCAGGAACGCCACGATACCGACGGCGTCTCCGTTCGCCTCGAGGTCGTCCAATGCATGCAGGATCGCGCTCTCCGAGGTCGCGGTGTCACCGGAGAGCGCCGCGGGGCGACGGACCACCCGCGCGCCGGCCGACGTCGCCACCGCAGCGATCTCGTCATCGTCTGTCGAGACGACGACCAGATCGATGCCGGGTGCGGCGGCCGCGGCGCGGACCGCACGCTCGACCAGGGGCACACCGCCGACGCGCTGCAGGTTCTTGCGTGGCACCTGTTTCGATCCCCCGCGCGCCGGGATGATCGCCACCGTGAGGGGCTTCCGCTCGTCCATCGTCCACATCCTCGTCGTCGCCATCGTCATCGTCCGCGTAGCGCCCGCCACGCACGCCCTGCCCGCCTCCTGGCCCCGAGGGCATGAAGGCGCCACTCCTCGATCCTGCCCACTCCACCGGCGGGGCGCAGCGCACGACGCACGGCGTTCTCCGCCGGCGCACCGGGCAGCCGCAGCTCGGCGAGCCGACGTGGCGTGAAATACCGAGCACGCTCGTCGGCATCGAGACCACGTAACAGCTCCTCGGCCCGACCCCGCAGGTGGCCGGCGATCTTCGGCTGCATCGCATAGCCGACCGCGTCGATGAGCAGCTGCAGTCGGGCAGGATCGGCATACGGCGAGTCCTCGCGCGTGAGGGCGTCGACCAGGGTGACGGGAATCCGGTTGCTGTTCTCGAAAGGCGTCAGGGCGGCCAGCACGGTGTCGTTTCCCGCCGAACCGATCGCCCGGTCGAAGAGCGTGCGCACGGTCGGCAGCGCGGTGGAGAACCCGGCGACCACCGCCACCACGTCCAGTCGCTCGGCGAGCAGTTCCGCGGGGAGGGGGCCGCGATACTCCTCGAAGTCGATGCCCCGACGGGCTGCTTCCGCTTCGACGGCGGCCGTCACCAGCGGCGGAGCGGCCGGATGCGGTTTGAACACGATGCGCCGCGGTCGCCACTGCGCCGCGCGATCGACCAGGCGCATCTGCAGATCGATCTCGGCGGCCGCCGTCATCAGTCCGAGCGCCGACAGGTACTGTCCGAGCACGAGCACCGTCGAGCCGGACTCGTCCGGAGGCTCGGTCGAGCCGGTATCCGTCTCGCCCAGGGCGGCGGCGAACGCCCGCGGCGGCACCGGTGCGACCTGGGCACCGGGTGACCCGACGAGCGGGCGGACTCCCGGTACGACATCGGCGTAGACGACCTGTTCGATGCGTGCGGCGACGGAGTAGGGGATCCGCACCCGCATCGGCGCGTACGTCATCAGACCATCGCCGATGATCGTGATGCGCGCCTGCGGGAACAACGCCATCAGTGTGCGGGCCGGCGCGACCTGCGGACTCTGCACGAACAGTTCGAGATCGTGAGGATCCAGATCCCACGCGCGTGCGAACAGCCGCTCCAGCATCGGCAGGTCGACGCCCTTCGGCTCCCAGGACCGCGGATGGCGCGGCATGAGCAGTTCCTCCAGCGGCTCGATGCGATCGAAGCGCCCACGCAGTGATCGGAGGGTCGGATCGTCGGCGATCCCGGTGACGGTCTCGGGCACCGCGGATGACACGAAGGGCACGAGAACGCGCTCGCCCCCACCGCGGATCAGCCCGGCATCGATCGCGGCTGTGGCGGTTGCGAGACCGTAGGTGCTGTGCAGCGCGAACAGCTGCGTCATGCGGCCCGCTCCACCTGTCGCAGGATGCGCGCGAGCACCCGGCGCCGGGGACCGTCGAGACGCCTCGACGCCACGCCCAACTCGTGCGCGGGAAGTCGGGAGAGCGTGGTGCGGATCGCCTCCCGCATCTCCGCCCGCAGCCGGGGGCGCATCCGTCGGGCGCGCACCAGATGGTGGGAGCTGAGTGCGAGCGCGGTCCGGGCGACCTTCGGCAGGAACCGGTCCGCCTCCGCATCCCGCTCCACGATCGCGATGACCTCATCCATCGCCCTCGCGAAGTCGAGCTGCCGCCGGTCACGGGCCTGAGTGAGCGATGTGGCGACACCGCGCCGGTACAGCAGAGCGGGGGCATCGACCACTGCGAACGACTCGGCCTGCAGGTGCAGCCGCCAGATCCACGGCCGGTCTTCCGCCGTGAACAGCCCCTCGGGGAAGGCCGCCAGACCGTTGTCGATGACCCTGCGGTGGAAGAGCCCCGCCCAGGCGTACGGATAGTCGACCATGGTCGACTCGTTCTCCGGCAGGATCGCATCGCGGGGCGAGGTCACCCGATCACGCCAGGGGTGCGGTGCACGGACGAGTGCGCGCCGGCCGCCTCTGACCGTGATGTGGTCGGTGCGCACGAAGTCGCAGTCGAGCTCCCGCAGCCGTGACACCAGGACATCCAGGCGCCGCGGCTGCATCCAGTCGTCGCCGTCCAGGAAGCAGAACGCATCGCCCTCGACGTGTCGCAGGCCCTGGTTGCGCGCCGTCGCCAGCCCCCGTGCCGTCGGATTACGCAGCACTGCCGCGTGGGCGAAGCGCTGCGCGTACTTCTGCATGAGCGCGCCCGTGTCATCACGAGATCCGTCATCGATCGCGACGAGCTTGACGGATCCGGAATCGTCGAACTGGCGGGTGAGCGTCTCGAGAGTCGTCCCGATGTACTCACCGGCGTCCTTCGCGGGCAGGATGACGGTGACGAGGGGTGTGCGCACAGGACTCCCGAAGACGGACGGTGTCCGGGAATGGTGGCAGGCGGTCGTTGCCGGATGGCGACGCGGAGGTGAACGATGAGTGTCCACGGAGACGAGCACTGAGGTGTGGTCCCGCACCCGAACGGAACCACACCTCCCAGTGCATCGCACTGCCGAACGTGACACGTTCGGGACGCGGGGCCCGCGATGCGGAGCCCGCCTGCCACGCGGCCGCCTGACCCCCATCAGACGCCCCCGAGACGTTCTTCATCGGCCCGTTCGCTCTTCGGAGACGAACGCGACGGGCATGTAACATGATACATGCCAGCATGATGGAGCTGCGTGCCGCGATACCGTGCTCTTCGCGGTTCGGTTCGCACCCGCGCGACGCATCGACGACGATGGAGAGCATGCTCTGGCCCTTCGGATCGACCTGGCGTCCCGTGCGGCAGCGTCGTGGCGACACCGTCGATCTGCGATGGCTCAGCGCGAGGACGTGGACCAGGCGTTGGTACCCGCAGGGCCTCGACGTCGGCGAGTGGCGCGGGCGACGCACCCTGGCCGTGAGCTGGTTCCGTCAGGAGCTCTCCGGGGAGCACCTCGCCTCCCGCGTCACGCTCGTCGATCTGGAGCGCTCGCGCCACATCGACATCCTGCTCGCGGTCACCGACGACGAGGGTGAGCTGCAGCCGGCGCGGATCCACGCCGGTGGCCTCGCCTGGTTCGGGGATCGCCTGTTCGCCGCGGCCACAGGACGCGGTATCTGGGAATTCGACATGTCCGACATCCGTCAGGTGCGCGGCGCGCTCGCGCAGCGACTGGCCGGGGCACGCCGTCGCGGTGGACGCACGACGGCGCTCATCGCGGTACGCACCCGCGTGCATCCGATCGCGCTGCGCTGCTCGTACCTCGGCCGCGTGTTCGACGACGGCGGCGCGTCGTTGCCGCGAGTGCTCATCGGTGAGCACCGCACGGATATCGGCGGCCGGATCGGCGAGTTCATCGTCCCCGCGAGCGCCGATGACGACTTCGCCGAGGTCGATCGCTTCACCCCGGGCATCCCGCGGATGCAGGGGGCCGTCCGCTGGGGCGATCGGCACTTCGTGTCGCAATCCGACCGTATGCACCCCGGTACGCTCTGGAGCGGCCGGCGCGAGGCGCTCGCTCCGGCTCCGGTGCCGCTCCCGGTCGGATGCGAAGACCTCGCGCTCGACCTCGAGGCGGAACTGCTGTGGTCGCTCGGCGAGCACCCGTGGCGGCGCGTGGTGCGCGGCATCCCCTTCCCCCGACTCGGCATCCCCCGCAGCACCGACGACGGGACCTCCGACGGCACCCGCGACGGAGGCCGTCCGCAGCGAACGTAGACTGGAGGGGTGAAGAAGCCCGCGCCTTTCCTCGTCTACACCGTGCTGCGGCTGCTGGCGTTCCTCGTCCCGCTCGCCATCCTCTGGGTGTTCTTCCCGATCTTCCGAGAGTTCTGGTGGCTCGCCGCGATCTTCGCCGCGCTGATCGGCATGAGCATCTCGATGCTGTTCCTGCGCACGCCCCTGACCGACGCCTCCGCCCGGTTGCAGGAACGCCGCGAGACCCGCTCGTCCGCGGGACAGGCCGATGCGGACGCCGAGGACCAGGTCATCGACGAGTCGAACGACCCGATCGACGGCGACGCCAGGGCCTGAGCGCCCCAGCCGCGCTCAGCCGACGAACGCCCAGAAGAGGGCGCCCGCGTAGAGCAGCGACGTCAGCGACGTGAGCGCCAATGCGGTCACGAGTTCCTTGGGCTGACGGTAGGACCACACGATGGCGATCGCCGGGAGCCCTGCGAGCAGCGCCAGCAGCGAGATCCACGCGATCGGGAACGCCAACGCCAGGAAGGCCGCGATCCCGAACGGCGCGATCACGAAGAGGGTGAACAGCACCTGGGTGGCCCGGCGTCCGATCAGCACCGTCAGCGTGCGCTTTCCCACTTCGCGGTCCTGATCGATGTCCCGCAGGTTGTTCGCGAGCAGCACGGCGCAGGCGAAAAGGCCGGTCGCGATCGCACCGAGCCACGCCTGCTGCGGCAGCGCGAAGATCTGTACCCAGGTCGTGCCGAGGGTGGCGACGAGCCCGAAGAACACGAACACGAAGACCTCGCCGAGGCCGTAGTAGCCGTAGGGCCGCTTGCCGCCGGTGTAGAACCAGGCGGCCACGATGCAGGCGGCGCCCACCGCGATCATCCACCACTGTCCGGTGCGCACGACGATCGCCAGCCCGACGAGCGCGGCGAGCGCGAAGAACACCAGCCCGATGATGAGGACGGTGCGCGGCGCGACCCGCCCGGATGCGGTCAGGCGCGCGGGCCCGACCCGGTGGGCATCGGTGCCGCGCACGCCGTCGCTGTAGTCGTTCGTGAAGTTCACGCCGATCTGCAGCAGCACCGCGACGGCGAGACAGGCGAGCGCGATGACCCAGTGGAACTCGGGCCCGGTGCTGCGCGCGGCTCCCGTGCCGATCACGACCGGCGCGATCGCGAGAGGAAGGGTGCGAAGACGCGCGGCCCCGATCCAGTCGGAGGCCGTCACGGGGCCCGCTTCGACCGCCGGACGCTTCGCCGGGTTGCCGCTCGTGCGGACCGGGGTGCGCTTCGCGGTCGGGGTCTTCTTCTTGCGCTGGGAGGATGCTGCCACGCAGGGAATCCTACTGGCCGGGGCGATGCCCGACCTCAGCATGAGGGCCCATCAGGAGTTCGGGTTGCTGTCCTTGCCGTCGAGCCACAGAGTGTCGGACGCGTCTCCGTGGGCACCGCCCGTGCCCACGTGCTTGTCGCTGATCTGCGGGCCCTTGGTGATCACGTGCACGAGCGCCATGGCGTGCCCCTGACCGAGTTGGTAGTCCTCTTTGAGCCACGCGACGATCGGCGTCGCCTTGGTGGTGCGGTCGAACCCCTTCTCGGTCGCGAGCGCGATGAACTGCCGCGGGGTGAGGCCGGTCTTGGTCTCGATGTTGTCGAGGTATGCCTGGAAGGACATCGGTGCTCCTGTGGTCAGTCCTCATCGAGGAACGTCTGGATGATGGTGGCGGAGGCGTGGATGCCGATGATCCGGAGCACCCCGTCCCCCACGTTGGTGAAGCGGTGGGCGATGAAGGCGGGCCCGGTGGCCGTGTCTCCCGCCCCGGCCACGAAAGTCTCCTCGCCCACCGTGATCGAGGCAATGCCCTCGATCACGACCCAGGTCTCAGGATAGGGATGCCAGTGCAGCCCCGGCCCTTCCCCCGGCTGGTTCTCGACGAAGAAGTACGACACCTCGGCGCCGTGCTCGGCTCCCACGAACCTGCGGCTGCCGCCCGTACCGATGCGGATGTCCGCCCCGGAGACGACCCCGTTCGATGGTGATGTGCTGTTCATGGCACCAGTCTCGACAGACTCGCGAAGAGTCCCTAGAGTTTCGACGTGGATCGAAACTCCGGCCCGATCGAGGGCGTCGAGCACCCCGATCACCGCGTCGAGTTCCACCTGAGCCCGGGTGACGTCGAGGCGGTGCGGTTCGGCATCTCGCCCGGACACGAGCTCGCGCACGCGGTACGGGTACTACGGCGACCGACCGCCCACCCCCTGCAATGGGGGTGGCTGCGTTCCGTGCGCGACCGCCTCCCCCGCGACGACGTCGCGTTGCTCGCCACCGTGATCGGCGACGACGGCTACCTGCCCGACTTCCTGACGACCACACCCCGCTGGGACCTCACGCCCGAGATCGAGCTCGACGAATTGCGTGCCGCATCCCTCGGCCCGATGCGCGTCGACTTCGGGAAGATGGTGGCGCGGTCGAGCGGAACCCGGCGAGAGGCTCTCCGCGAGATGCGGGATCACCCCGCCCGCGCCCGCAGCCTGATCGCCGACGCGTGGGGCGCCGTGTGGGACGCCGCACTCGCCCCGGTGTGGCCGCAGCTCGACCGGCTGCTGCGCGCCGACATCGCCGTCCGCACACGCACGATGGCGAGCGCGGGCATCGCCCGGCAGGGCCGG
>NZ_DFQP01000004.1:0-15985 GCF_002377845.1 Microbacterium sp. UBA3486 | reverse complement strand
ACCCCGTCGTCGGCGCGCAGCACCGCACGCAGCGCTCCGCCCCCGAGCCACGAACCGCTGCCGAAGTCGCCGAGTTCCGGCCCCCAGCCGTCGATGAGCCGTGCGTCGTCGGCGTCGATGCCGAGCGCCCCCGCTCCGGTGCCTGCGATGAGGAGCACTCCCCCGGCCCCGTCGAGCGCACCCGCGTGGGCCGTGACCACGTCGGAGGCGACGGCCACCGCCGCACCGCTCGCGGCCGCGAGCCGGAAAGACAGTTCCTGCGCAGCCTCCGGCGCCATCCACGCCCCCGCGGCACCGACGCCGATCACGTCGAGCCGATCACCCTCGAGGAGCGGGAGGATGGCGTCGAGCGCCCTGTCCACACCCCCCGCTGCGGCCAGCCCGGGAGCTCCGATGCCGTCACGCTCGATTCGACCATCGGGACCGATGCGGACCACGCGACACCGCGACTTGCCGAGATCGACGGATACCGTCACGCGTGCATCCATCGGCCCTCCTGAGATCGGCGAAAAACTCTGTGAAAAGAGACTACATGCGAAGTAGACTCTGCAAAAAGAATTTACACCGAACCGGCAGCACCGCACCGATGGAGGACCGATGAGCATCCAGTCGACGATCGAAGCCGCGGCCTCCACCCTCACGCCGTCGCTCGCCCGCATCGCGCTGGTCGTCCGCGAGAACCCCTCGGTCGTGATCGACAACACGATCAACGAGCTGGCCGCGGAATGCGAGACCTCCGTCGCATCGGTGGTGCGCTTCTGCCGTGCGATCGGCTTCAGCGGCTACGCCCCGCTGCGCATGGCCCTGGCCGCCGAGCTCGGCAAGGAGGCCGCCCAGTTCTCGGCACGTGGAGCCTACGGATCGGAGATCTCCGACGACGACACCTTGCAGGAGGCGGTGTCGAAGGTCGCAGCTCTCGAGCTCCTGGCGATCGAGGAGACCGTCGCCCGACTCGACTTCGCCGTGCTCGAGGCGGCCGTCGACGTGATCGACCGCGCCGACCGGATCCTCCTCTACGGACTCGGCGCCAGTCGCTTCGTGGCCGAGGATCTCACCCACAAGCTCCTGCGCGTCGGTCGGAACGCGCACATGCCGGCAGACCCGCACGAAGCCGTGGCCGTCTCGGTGCTCCCCACCGCCCTGACCGTCGCGATCGGCTTCTCGCACTCGGGCTCGACACTCGAGACCGTGCGCTTCCTGGAGACGGCACGCACCAGCGGCGCCGCCACGATTGCTGTCACCTCGGCCAAGGATTCCCCCCTCGCGCGTGCGGCCGATCACCCGCTCTTCACCGAGGTGCGCGAATCGACCTTCCGCGCCGGTGCCATGGTGAGCCGCATCGCCCAGCTCACGCTCGTGGACTGCCTGTTCATCGGCGTCGCGAAGCGTCGATACACCGAGACCGTCGATGCTCTGGAGCGCACGGGCCAGGCCACCCGCGCCCTCCGCGGCTGAGGAACCACGGCGGACGGACCACGCCGGTGCCGAACGCGAGCGAGCCGCCCCGACCCGAAGGTCAGGACGGCTCGCCGTTCCACGACGGTGAGCGTCGTGAAGAGGGTGCGTGTTACTGGTACGACTTCACGATCTCGAGGAGGCTCGGGACGTTGGCGTAGGCCTCAGCCGCGTTCTCCTTGGTGACGATGATCGGGTCGAGCAGGTAAGCCGGAACGACCTTCACGCCGTTGTCGTACTGCTCGGTGTCGTTGACGTCGACCTCTTCGCCCTTCTGGAGCTGACCGACCATCTTGATCGACTGCTCGACGAGGAGCGTGGTGTCCTTGTTGATCGTGGAGTACTGCACACCCTCCATGATCGACTTGACCGACTCGACCTCGGAGTCCTGACCCGTGACCACCGGGACCGGCTTGCCCGCACCCTGCACCGAGGTGATGATGGCGCGAGCGAGGGTGTCGTTCGGGGACAGGACGCCGTCCAGCGTCTCGGAGCTGTACGTTGACGTCAGGATCGAGTCCATGCGGCGCTGAGCGTTCTCCGCCTTCCAGCCCTCGGTCGCCGTCTGGGCGATCTCGGTCTGACCGGACACGACCTTCAGCGTGCCGTCGTCGATCTTCGGCTGGAGCACGTCCATCGCACCGTTGAAGAACACGGCCGAGTTCGCGTCATCGGGCGAGCCCGAGAACAGCTCGATGTTGTACGGAGCTTCATGACCCGCGCGCTCGGCGAGCCCGTCGAGCAGAGCCTGACCCTGCAGCTGACCGACCTTGAAGTTGTCGAACGCGACGTAGTAGTCGACGGCTTCGGTGTTCTCGATCAGACGGTCGTAGGCGATGACGGTGACGCCGGCGTCACGGGCGGCCTCGACCTGCGTCGCGAGCTGCTTGCCGTCCTTCGCACCGATGATGATGACCTTGGCGCCACCGGTGACCATCGCCTGGATCTGGTTCTGCTGCTCGGCGACCGTGTTGCTGGCCGGCGCGTACTGCACGTCAGCCTTGAACCCGGCCTTCTCCAGGCCGTCCGTGAACAGCTGACCGGCGAGGACCCAGTTCTCCGAGGTCTTGTCCGGAAGGGCGACGCCGATCGTGGCATCGGCGGCGAAGCCCTTGGCCTCGTCCCCCGATCCGGAACCGGTGTCACCGCCGCGCTCCGAGGAGCAGCCGGTGAGGGCGAAGGCGCCCGCGACGACAAGCGCTGTCGCCGACAGAAGAATCTTCTTCATGTGATCTCTTTCTCTGGTGTGTGAAGGTCCAGGTGCGCGTGCGGTACGCGCCTGGGCCCCTACTATCCGCGCGTCTCTTCGACGGCGGGGGCTTCGTACTTCTGGCTCGTGGGGTAGTTCGTCTTGGTCGGATCGAACGTGTCGGTCGCCGGGTCCTGCTTGCGGCCGAAGCGACGCGTGAGGAATCCGATGATCGACGGGCGGCCCTGCTGCTTGTTCCAGACGTCGACCCCGACGGCGAACAGGAGCACGAGGCCCTTGATCATGGAGACCACGTCGGCTCCGGCGCCCAGGAGGGCGAGGCCGTTGTTGAGGAACGCCATCACGAGACCACCGATGATCGACCCGATCACGGTTCCGATTCCACCGGAGACGGCTGCGCCACCGATGAAGACGGCGGCGATGGCATCCAGCTCCCAGCCGTTGCCGTCCTGCGGGCCGGAGGCCGTCGCCCTGGCGACGTAGATCATGCCGGCCAACGAGGCGAGCACGGACATGTTCATCATCACGAAGAAGTCGACCCAGCGGTCCTTCACACCCGACAGTCGCGCGGCCTGCCGGTTGCCGCCGACCGCGTAGATGTGGCGACCGAAGACGGTGTTGTTCGTGATGAACGAGTAGAGGATGACGAGGGCCAGCAGGATGATGCCCGAGATCGGGAAGCTGGTGCCCTCGCGCCCGGTGGCGAACAGCCAACCGGCGACGAGGATCACGACCGAGATGAGCACGACCTTGGTGACGCTCACCCAGAGCGGCGCCATGTCGGCACCCATCTTGTGCTGGATGCGACGGGTGCGGATCTCCCAGAACACGATCCACGCGACGCCGGCGAGAGCGAGGAGCATGGTGAAGACGTTGAAGGGCACCGGGATGAACGACAGCTCGGGAAGGTATCCCGCGCCGATGACCTTGAAGCCCTGCGGCACCGGAATCGACAGCGAGTCGCCCACCGCCTGGTTCGCCCCTCGGAAGAACAGCATGCCGGCCAGCGTCACGATGAACGCCGGCACCCCGACGTAGGCGACCCAGAATCCCTGCCAGGCACCGACCAGCACGCCGACACCGAGACCGAGGAGGATGCCCAACGGCCAGGGGAGGTTCCAGTCCTGCATGGCCTTGGCCACGACGATGCCCGTGAACGCGGCGACGGATCCGACGGAGAGGTCGATGTGACCCATGATGATGACCATCACCATGCCGATGGCCAGGATCAGGATGTACGAGTACTGGTTGACGACGTTGATCAGGTTGCCGGAGGACAGCGTCAGTCCGGTGCCCTTGAAGATCCACGTCAGCACCTGGAAGACGACCAGGATCACGACCAGGCTGCCGAGGATGCCGAACTGACGGAGGGTCGACTGCCCTCCCCCGAACATCTTCGTGATGTCCTTGAAGTGGAAGCCGCGCTTCGTTGCGGTGGTGTCGGTGGTCATGCGGATGCTTTCTGGGTCGCGGAGGTCATGCTGCGCATGAGGTCCTCAGGTGTCGCCTGGTCGGCCGGGATGCAGTCGGTGACCCGACCTTCGAAGACGGTGTAGATGCGGTCGGAGATGCCGAGGAGTTCGGGGAGCTCGCTGGAGATGACGATGACGCCCTTGCCCTGAGCCGCGAGTTCGTTGATGATCGCGTAGATCTCGTACTTCGCACCGACGTCGATGCCACGCGTGGGCTCGTCGAGGATGAGCAGGTCGGGGTCGGTGAACATCCACTTCGCCAGCACGACCTTCTGCTGGTTCCCACCGGACAGCTTGCCGACACCCTCTTCGACGGAGGGCGTCTTGATGCGAAGCGCCTTGCGATAGCGCTCAGCCACCGAGAACTCCTCACGGGAGTCGACGACGCCGTTGTGCGCGATCTTCGAGAGCTTCGCCGCGACGATGGACCGCTTGATCGTGTCGAGCAGGTTGAGTCCGAGCACCTTGCGGTCCTCGCTGACGTACGCGAGCCCGTGCTTGATCGCCGACGCGACGTCGTGCAGGGCGACCTCCTGGCCGTCCTTGATCAGGGTGCCGGAGAGGAAGGTGCCGTAGGAGCGCCCGAAGATGCTCATCGCGAACTCGGTGCGCCCCGCACCCATGAGACCGGCGATGCCGACGACCTCGCCGCGGCGCACGTTGATGTTCGAGCCCTTCACGACCATGCGCTCCGGCACGGTCGGGTGCTGCACCCACCAGTCCTTGACCTCGAAGAACACCTCGCCGATCTCGGGGGTGCGATCCGGGTAGCGGCTCTCGAGCGAACGACCGACCATGCCGCGGATGATGCGATCCTCGTTGATCTCCCCGCGCGAGATGTCGAGCGTCTCGACCGTGCGGCCGTCTCGGATGATCGTGATCTCGTCGGCGATCTGCTCGATCTCGTTGAGCTTGTGGCTGATCATGATCGACGCGATGCCCTTGGCCTTCAGCCCCAGGATCAGGTCGAGCAGGTGCTGCGAGTCGTTCTCGTTGAGGGCAGCGGTCGGCTCGTCGAGGATGAGCAGCTTGACGTCCTTGTTCAGCGCCTTGGCGATCTCGATGAGCTGCTGCTTGCCGACGCCGAGGGTCTTGATCGGCACGTCGGGGTCTTCGCTCAGCCCGACGCGGGCGAGGAGCTCGATGGCCCGCTCCTTCTGAGCCGTCCAGTCGATGCGTCCGCCGCGCTGGATCTCGTTGCCGAGGAAGATGTTCTCGGTGACCGAGAGTTCGGGGATGAGCGCGAGCTCCTGGTGGATGATCGCGATACCCGCCTGCTCGCTGGCCGCGATGTCCCTGAACCGCTGCTCCTCACCGTAGAGCAGGATCTCGCCGTCGTAGGTTCCGTAGGGGTAGACCCCGGACAGAACTTTCATCAGGGTCGACTTCCCGGCGCCGTTCTCCCCGCAGATCGCGTGGATCTCGCCGGCGCGGACGGTGATGGAGACGTCGGCCAACGCCTTGACCCCAGGGAACTCCTTGGTGATGCTGCGCATCTCCAGGATGGGGCCTGACACGGTAGGCAACGTTGCTGTGGTGCTCACGGATCTTCCTCGCGACGTGCGGTCACCTTCGATGTGACCGTTCACATCGGTATATCGTCGTCTTCCGTGGGACCGGTGTCAAGTCGGCACCGGCAATTCGAATCCGGACCGTGACACTGTTGCTGCCGGCGCCATCTCGATCCACCACGCGACGGCACGGATCGAAAGGATTCGATGAATTCGAGCGGCGCGCCAGCGCTGCACGGAACGCGTCAGCGGATCGCGGCGGACTCGCGCGCGCGCAGGATCGTCTGCAGCGGCCCGAACGTCGGCGGCTGCTCCCCCCGGATCTGCGCGAGCAGGATGCGCACTGCTCGACGACCGAGCTCGGGGAAGTCCTGGTGCACGGTGCTGAGCGTGGGAGCCACGTGCGCCGCGACCGGGATGTCGTCGAAGCCGATGACGCTCACATCGTGCGGCACCCGCACACCGGAATCACGGAAACCGTGCATCAGCCCGATCGCCATCAGATCGTTCGCGGCGAACACCGCAGTGAAGTCACGCCGGAGCGACAGCTCCTTGCCGGCGAAGTAACCGAAGTCGGCCGTCCAGTCGCCGCGGATCGGCGGGAACGTCGGCAGATCGGCCTCGCGCAGACCGTCGAGATAGCCGCGCATCCGCGACTCCGCCTCGATCCAGTCCTGGGGGCCTGCCAGGTGCAGGATGTCGCTGTGACCGAGCGAGATCAGGTGCTCGGTCGCCGCTTTGGCACCCGCGACCTGATCGGCGGACAGGCTCACGCCATCGGAACCCGAAGCCGTCTGCAGGGTCACGAACGGCATGTCGACCGACATGCCGCGCAGCACATGGAACACCCGCACCTGCGGGGCGAGCACCACGATGCCGTCGGCCTGCTCACGCGACAGCTGCCGCACCGCATGGCCGATGGCCTCCGGTGTCGTGTCGGCGAGGTTCAGGGTCGAGACCGAATAGCCCTCCTCCCGCGCCGCATCCTCGATGCCGGCGATGGACGAGGTGGGTCCGAACTCGCCGATCGTCGCGGACAGGATCCCCAGCATGTTCGACTTGCTGGTGACCAGGGCGCGCGCGGCGAGGTTCGGCCGGTAGTCGAGGACCGAGATGGCATCGAGCACCTTGGCCTTCGTCTCGGGCCGGATGCTCGGATGATCGTTGAGCACGCGGGACACGGTCTGATGCGAGACACCGGCGAGGCGGGCGACGTCGCGGATGCTCGGCAGGCGGGCGCGCTCGGAGGCGGTGGACATCACTTGCCTCCTTGCGTGTGCACGGTCACATCCCCACTACATTATGTCGGTCGACGCCGGCGCGTGCACCTCTCGACGGCGGGACCATCGCCGAACGGCTTGTGCCCGGGCACCGGAACGACCCCCCGGTTTCGTCGGGCGGCACCGGATCCGCTCCGACCCGCATGGCATGGTGACGATGTGGACACTCTGCTGCGCGGCGGGCGCGTGATCGACCCGAAGACGGAGACCGACCGGATCACCGATCTGCTGATCGCGGGCGGGCGGGTGGCGGCGGTCGGCGACGGGCTCACGGCGCCACCCGATGGCGAGGTCGTCGATGCCGCCGGCCTCATCATCGGGCCGGGTTTCGTCGACCTGCACAGCCACGTGCACTCGATCGCGGGGCACCGGCTGCAGGCGATGGACGGTGTCACCACCGCCCTCGACCTCGAAGCAGGGCTCATGCCGATCGCCGACGCCCTCGCGCGCGCCGCGGGCGACGGGCGCCCCCTGAACTACGGGTTCTCGGCCTCCTGGTCGCAGGCACGGGCATACGCGCACCTCGACCGGATGCCCGTCGCCGACTTCACCGCGTCGATGGATCTGCTCGGCACGCCCGAGTGGCAGCGCTCCTCCTCCCCCGCGGAACGCGGCCGCTGGCTCGGTCTGCTCGAAGACGAGCTGGGGGCGGGGGCTCTCGGCATCGGCGTTCTCATGGGATACGCGCCACGGTCCGATCCCGACGAATATCTCGACCTCGCACGTCTGGCCGCCGCAGCGCACGCCCCGACCTTCACGCACGTGCGGGAGCTGATCGAAGCCGACCCCCGCACGCCGATCGACGGCTCGGAAGAGCTCGTGCGCGCCGCTGCCGAGACCGGGGCCGCGATGCACCACTGCCATGTGAACAGCACCTCGCTGCGCCACGTCGACCGCGTGCTGGGCCTGCTCGACCGCAGCCGCGCCGCCGGATCCCGCGTCACCGTCGAGGCCTACCCCTACGGGGCCGGCAGCACGGCGATCGGCGCCTTCTTCCTGGCGCCGGAGAAGCTCCCAGGCCTCGGCATCACTCCACGGTCTCTCGTGCTCGTCGACACCGGCGAGCGCATCGCCGATGAGGCCCGCCTGCGCGAGGTACGCGCGACGGACCCCGGTGCCACCTGCATCGTCACGTTCCTCGACGAGGGCGACCCGTTCGACCGCGCACACCTGCACCGCGCCCTGGCCTACCCGGATTCGATCGTGGCGAGCGATGCGATGCCGATCTCGTGGAACGCGAGCGGCGGACGCACCGTGTACGAACAGCGCGACTGGCCGCTCCCCGCGGGCGGCCACACTCATCCGCGCACCGCGGGCACCTTCGCGAAGTCGTTGCGGCTCATGGTTCTCGAGAGCGGCACGTGGAGCTGGCTCGAGGCCTTCCGCCGCTGCTCGTTCCTCCCCGCGCGGGTCCTGGACGAGGTCTCGTCCGGCATGCGGGGCAAGGGACATCTGGCGGTCGGCGCGGATGCCGACATCGTGGTGATCGACCCGACGACGTTGACCGACAGGGCGAGCTACGCCGACCCGATCCGACCGTCGCGGGGCGTTCGGGAGCTGTATGTCCACGGCACTCGCGTCGTGCACGAAGGAGAGATCGTGACCGCAGCCCTACCGGGCCGCGCCGTACGAGGGGATGCCGCATGAACGACGACCTGCAGGAGTTCTTGGACGCCACCGCCGCAGACCTGGGCGTCCCCGGCGCGGTCGTCGGTGTGATCGACGGGGATCGGGAGCTCATCGCGACGACCGGCGTCGCCGCGGTCGATACCGGCGCCGCGGTGACGGAGAGCACCCTGTTCCAGGTCGGCTCGACCTCGAAGACCTTCACGGGAACCGTCGCGATGCACCTGGTCGAGAACGGCGCGCTCGACCTGGACACACGCGTGGTCGACGTGCTCCCCGACTTTCGTCTCGCCGACGGGGAGGCCCTCGCGGCGCTGCACATCCGGCACCTCCTCACGCATTCCGGAGGGTTCCTGGGTGACGCGGATGATCGGCCAGGGTGGGATGACGACGCCCTCGCCCGCAACGTGGCCACCTTCTCCGATCTTCCGCAGTTCTTCGCGCCCGGTACCATCGCCTCGTACAGCAACGCCGGCATCCGGCTGCTGGGTCGCGTTATCGAGACGATCACGGATGAGACGTTCGAGCAGGCGGTGCAGCGCGTCGTCCTCGATCCGCTGGGCATGACGGAGACGTTCTTCTTCCCGTGGGACGTGATCGCTCGCCCCCATGCCGTGGGGCACGTCCCCGGCGAGAACGGAGCGATGGCGACGTTCCCGCACTGGCCCTTGACTCGCGACATCGCGGCCGAGGGCGGCATCGTGTCGTCGGTGCGCGATCAGCTCACCTACGCCCGTTTCCAGATGCGCGGCGAGTCCGAGGGCACGCCACCCGTGGGCGACGCGACCCGGCTCCTGATGCAGCAGCCCCACCTCGCCGCCGGTCCGCCCATCGACGCGATCGGTCTGCCCTGGCTGCTCAGCCGACACGGTTCGGCTCGCGTCGTGATGCACGGGGGGAACATCTCCGACACGCAGCTGAGCGAGTTCGTGATGGCTCCGGAGGAAGACCTGGCCGTCACCGTGCTGACCAACAGCGGCAGCGGCAAGGCGCTCGGGGCGCAGCTCGTCGACTGGTGCTTCGCACGGCTTCGCGGCATCGAGAAGCCCCCCGAGACGGCAGAGCTGCACGCGGTGGAGCTGCTCGAGGAGATGGTCGGCACCTACGACGCCGGGCAGTGGCGCTACGACGTCACCCGTGTCGGCGATGCGCTCGAGTTCGCGATGGTGCTGCGTGAGGACATCGCCGCCCTCGGTATCCCGGCCCGCCCGCCGCTGCGGCTGCGCGTGCGCGCCGACGGCGCCCTCATCACCGACGCCGATCAGCCCGTAGGGCGCGTGCTCGACGCGGCTGAGGGTGGTCCCGAGCTGCTCCACGTGGGCATGCGCGCCGTGCGACGCCGCTGACCGCCGATCCTTCGTCCGGGCGCACCAAGGTCTGGGGAAGTCTCGTCGCCGGGCACCAACGAGGCGACGGAGCACGCGAATAGTCTCGGCCCCATCGCCGTCGCCCGAAGACGACGGCCCCACTCGACGAAGAGGAGCGCATGTGTCCGACCTGAACGAAATCGGCAGCTGGGTGCGGGAGAACCTTCCCACGATGCTGGCCGACGCGCACATCCCCGCGGCATCCGTCGCGATCCTGGCCGGTGGCGAGATCTTCACCACCGCAGCCGGGATCCTCAACCGCAACACCGGCGTCGAAGCCGACGAGGACTCGGTCTTCCAGATCGGCTCGATCACGAAGACGTGGACCGCGACGCTCATCATGCAGCTCGTCGACGAGGGTCTGCTCGACCTCGATGCCCCGGTGCGCGACACCGTGCCCGCGTTCGCGATCGGCGATGACGCGGCGGCGAGCGCGATCACCCCCCGCCAGCTGCTGAGCCACGTGAGCGGGTTCGAGGGCGACCTCTTCAACGACACGGGTGTCGGCGATGACGCGGTCGAGAAATATCTCGCGACGATCGCCGACGCTCCGCAGCTCTTCGCCCCCGGCGAGCGCTTCTCGTACAACAACGCCGCATTCGTGGTGCTCGGCCGCATCGTCGAGGTGCTGCGCGGCACGTCGTACGACCAGGCACTGCGCACGCACCTCGCCGCCCCGCTGGGCCTCACGCACGTGGCCACGACGGCCGCCGAGGCGATCATGTTCCGTGCAGCGCTCGGGCACATCCCCGCCGAGAGCGGCGATGAGCCGGTCCCCGCGCCGGTGTGGAGCCTGGTGCGCTCGAACGCCCCGGCCGGATCGATGCTCGCCATGACGGCACGCGACCTCGTGACCTACGCCCGCATGCACCTCGACGGCGGGGTCTCCGCCGACGGCACGCGGGTGCTCTCGGAGCAGAGCGTGCGAGCGATGCAGGAGCGGCAGGTCGATCTGCCGGAGCTCGGCCTGATGGGCGATGCCTGGGGCCTCGGCTGGGAGATCTTCGACTGGGACGGCGGACCCGTGATCGGGCACGACGGCGGCACGATCGGACAGAACGCGTTCCTGCGGATGGTCCCTGGCGCGGGGGTCGCGGTGGCCGTGCTCACGAACGGCGGGCGCACGGTCGACGCCTATCACGCGATCACATCGAAGGTGCTGGCGGCTCTCGCCGGGGTCACCGTACCCACGCTCCCCTCGGTTCCGGAGTCACCGGTGCCGATCGACCTCGAACGGGTGCTGGGCACCTACTCGTCGTCGGTCTCCGACTCGACGGTGCGTGTCGACGACCAGGGTCGCATCTGGCTGGAGCGCACCATGAAGGGCATCTTCGCCGAGCTGGGTCCGGCTCCCGAACCGGTGGAGCTCGTCGGCTGGGCCGGCGACACCCTGCTCCCGCGCGAACCGCAGAACGGCATGCACATGCCGCATGCGTTCGTCGGTGACGACGGCAGCGGCCGCGCGCTGTACCTGCACACCGGACGCGCCGATCGCCGGGTGGACGCGTGACCATCACGACGGCCCCGGCATCCGAGACGTCCGCGCAGATCGCCGAGATCTTCGCCGACGCGGGAGCCACGGGCTTCCTGCACGCTCGGGAGATCGGCGTGGCCGACGGTCCCGAGGTGACCGTCGGCGCCGACGATCCGGTGGTGCTCGCCTCGGTCTTCAAGATCCTGGTGCTCACCGCCTACGTGCGGGCGGTCGCCGCGGGCGAGCTCGACCCGACGGCCCGCACGACCGTGACGGCGCGCTACCGGATCGGCGGCGTGGGCACCGCCGGCTTCGCGGACGACGTCGAGGCCAGTTGGCGCGACCTGGCGCTGAACATGATGTCGATGAGCGACAACGCGGCCACCGACGTGATCTACCACCGCCTCGGAACCGAGGCGGTGGACCGGGTCATCGCCGACCTGGGGTTGGCGGACACCCGACTCATCGGATGCTGCGAGGACCTGTTCGCCTCGGTGATCGCCGACCTCGGCGGTACCCCGGACAGCCACCTGGACGAGCTGTTCACCGGCGCGACCGCAGAGCAGATCGTCGCGCTCGACGCCGTGCAGCCGCTGCGGACCTCGCACTCCACGCCGCGGGATGTCACCACACTGCTGAATGCCCTGTGGACCGACACCGCAGCCGCGGCCGAGGCCTGCCGTCAGGCGCGCGACATCATGGCGCTGCAGATCTGGCCGCATCGGCTGACCGCCGGATTCCCCGGCGAGGTGCGCATCGCCGCGAAGACCGGCACGCTGCCCACCTGGCGCAACGAGGCCGGCGTCGTGACCTATCCCGACGGCCGTCGGTACGCGGTGGCCGTGTTCACCCGGGCCGCCTCGCTCGCCGACCGGCAGCCGCTCGTCGACGCCTCGATCGGCCGTGCCGCCTTCGCCGCCGTCGAGGCCCTGCGCACACAGACCGTCTGATCCGCACTCCCCCTGCACCACCGCACTCCCCCTGCACGACCCACCTGCACCATCCCGAACACTGCTGGAGGCTTCTGATGCGTTCTCGTACCCCGCTGATCGCGCTGCTCGGCGCTGCGGCGCTCGCCCTGACATCCTGCGCCGCAGGCACCCCACCGAGCGGAGGCGACGGCGCCGACGGCGTGCTCGCCGACGGCAAGACCTTCACCTCGGTGATCTCCACCGATCCGGGCAGTCTCGATCCGTTCGTCACCGTGATGTCGGTGGCGCGATCCATCGACCGTTTCCTCTACGCACGGCTCGTGGAAGTGCTGGAGGACGGCAGCATCGCCTCAGGCCTCGCCGACTCCTGGGAGGCGGACACGACCACGGCGACCTTCACGCTGCGCGACGGCATCACCTGTGAAGACGGCACCCCGCTGACGGCGACCGATGTGGCGGCGAACATCACCCACATCGGTGACCCCGCCAACGGCTCTCCTCTGGTCGGGCTGCAGGTGCAGCCGGGCACCAGTGCCGTGGGTGACGACGCCACCGGCACCGTGACGGTCACCAGCGGACGACCGGACTCGTTCCTGATCGAGAACATCGGGAGCATCTCCATCGTCTGCGGCTCGGTGATCGACGACCCGGATGCGCTCGCGAAGGGCGCCGGCGCGACCGGGATGTTCACCATGACCGAGGTCGTGCCGAACAGCCAGTACACGCTGACCCGCCGCGACGACTTCACCTGGGGACCCGACGACTGGGACCCGAAGCAGAAGGGTCTCCCCGACGCGGTGGTGTTCCGGGTGGTCCCGAACGAGACGACCGCCACCAACCTGCTGCTCTCCGGTGAGGTCAACGCCGCTCTCGTGATCGGCCCCGACAACCAGCGCCTGAAGGACGCGGGCCTGTTCCACACCGAGATCCCGACCCCGGCGGGGCAGTTCATCTTCAATCAGGCAGAGGGACGCCCCACGGCTGATCAGGCCGTGCGCGAAGCGCTGATCGAAGCCCTCGACCTCGACCAGATGCGCCAGGTGCTCGGCAGCGGCGCCGGCACCGTTCCGACGGGTCTCGTGACCGTGTCGCCGAACCCCTGCCGCGCCGACGTGCTCACGGGCTTCATGCCGGAGTTCGATGCGAAGGCCGCCGCCGCCGCCCTCGACAGCGCCGGGTGGAAGGCCGGCAGCGACGGGGTGCGCACCAAGGACGGCGAGACGCTGACGCTGCGCATGATCTACTCCTCGCAGCTCGGCGACGCCGGCAACGCGTCGGCGGAGCTCGCCCAGGCCGCGTGGAAGGATCTCGGAGTCGACATCACCGTCGCCGCCGTGGACTCCCCGACGCTGAGCGAGACCCTGTTCTCCACCGGCGACTGGGACATCTCGGCCGCACCGCTCACGGTCTCACTGCCCAGCATGCTCGTGCCGTTCTACTCCGGTCCGACACCGCCCAACGGCACCAACTTCGCCTCCATCGACAACCCGGAGTACACCGACGCCGTCACCGCGGCATCCGCCAAGGCCGGCAGCGAAGGATGCGACGACTGGGGCGCCGCGGAACAGGCCCTGTACGCGACGACCAGCGTCGTGCCGTACGCGAACATCAACCGCTCGACCTTCGCGACCAAATCGACGTTCACCGAGGGCGACGGCATCGACCCCACGTCGATCCGCATGTACGAGTAGACCGAAGACCGGAGACCGGAGACAGCCGATGGCCAGCACCACCGCCACGCAGGCGATACTGATCAGATCCGCACGGTCGGACAACCCGTGGGTGTCCTTCCTGGTCCGGCGCGGAGGGCAGTTCGTGCTCTCGGTGTGGGTGCTGGTCACGGCTGCCTTCCTCATGATCCACCTCGTGCCGGGCGACCCGGTGCGCGCTGCCCTCGGGCTGAACGCCCCGGCCGAGCTGGTCGAGGCCCGACGCGCGGCGCTCGGCCTCGACCAGCCGCTCATCGTGCAGTACTTCCGCTACATCGGGGGCCTGTTCACGGGCGACATGGGCTCCTCGATGATCACCAGTCAGCCGGTCTCCGAGATCATCGCCACCCGGCTCCCCGCCACGCTGCAGCTCGCCGTGCTCGCTGTCGTGCTCGTGCTCCTGGTCTCGGTCCCCCTCGGGGTGACGATGGCCGTCGCCACCCGCGGCGGGCGGCGACGTGGCCTCGAACTCGCCTTCGCGACCGGATCGGTCATCCTGGCCGCGATTCCCGAGTTCCTGCTCGCCGTCGGTCTCGTCTACGTCTTCGCGGTGTCGCTGGGCTGGTTCCCGGTGGCGGGCAACACCGCGCCGTTCTCGCTCGTGCTGCCCGTGGTGGCGCTCGCGGTCGGACCGATCGCCGTGTTCTCCCGCATCATCCGGGTCGAGGTGCTCTCGGTGCTCGGTCAAGACTTCATCCGCACCGCACGGGCGAAACGTCTGGCCCCGCACCGCATCTACTCGCGCCACGCGCTGCCGAACGCCATGACCGCGACCCTCACCCTCACCGGCCTGCTCCTGACCGGCATGGTCGCCGGCACCGTGCTCGTGGAGAACGTCTTCGCCTGGCCGGGCCTGGGCACCATGATCGTGCAGTCGATCCTCAGCAAGGATTACTCCGTCGTGCAGGGCATCGTGCTCGTCTACGGGGTCGGGGTGCTCGTCGTGAACCTCGTGATCGACGTGATCCTCGCGCTCCTCGATCCTCGCTCCACCATCAGGGAGGCATGATGTCGGCACGCACCGCCTGGTCGGGCATCGTCCGTTCGCCCCTCGGGATCACGGCTCTCAGCCTGATGCTCCTCGTCACCCTCGGCGCGATCTTCGCCCCGATCATCTGGGGTGCGCAGGCCGAGCAGGTGAATCCGGCCGCCATCACCCAGGGCCCCAGCGCCGAGCACCTGCTGGGCACCGACACCCTCGGACGCGACGTGCTCGCCCGTGTCCTGGTCGCGACCCGGCTCTCCGTGGTGCTCGCGGTGATCGCCGTGATCATCGGGGTGGTCGCCGGCACCCTCCTCGGCACGGCGCCGTCGGTGCTCCCCCGGTGGCTCGGACGCCCGATCGTCGGGTTCGTCAACATCGCGGTCGCCTTTCCCGGCCTCCTGCTCGCCCTGTTCTTCGCGGTCATCTTCGGCGTCGGCTCCACGGGCGCCGTGCTTGCGATCGGATTCGCGATGGCTCCGCAGTTCGCCCGACTCACGCAGACCCTGTCGGCCGCGATCGCGGGCCGCGACTTCATCTCCGCCGCCCAGGTCGCCGGCGTCTCGCGCTTCCGCATCCTGATCCGCCACGTCCTGCCGAACATCGGCGAACCGCTCATCGTGAACGCGACAGTGGCGGCCGGCTCGGCGCTGCTCGCCTTCGCCGGGCTGTCGTTCCTCGGCCTCGGCGTGCAGGTGCCCGAATACGACTGGGGCCGACTGCTCGGCGAGGGCCTGAACCGCATCTACCTGAACCCGGCGGCCGCCCTCGGCCCCGCCGTGGCGGTCGTCATCGCGGGACTCGCGTTCAATCTCCTGGGCGAGACCGCGGCCGCAGCCCTCGGCGGACGATCCGCCAGGCGCCGGCACCGTCTCCCCGCCGTCGCGCTCCCCGGCGCGAGCACGCCCGGCGCCGCCCCGCCCCCGCCGGGCGGCGGGGGAGGAGGGGGGCGCCTCGTCGACGCCCG
>NZ_DFQP01000039.1:135624-198477 GCF_002377845.1 Microbacterium sp. UBA3486 | reverse complement strand
CCCCGATCGGCCTCGGCGCAGTCGCCGCGACGGCGGGGGCGACGGCGATGATGGACGTGTCCGACGGACTCGCCCTCGATGCGCGACGGATGGCCGCGGCTTCCGGCGTCACGATCGCGCTGGAACGAGCCCTTCTCGGGGACGATCCTGAGCGAGCGATCGCCGGAGGGGAGGATCACGCCCTGCTCGCCGCGTTCCCCGAGGGTGTGCTCCCGCCCGGGTTCCGCGTCATCGGCGCCGTTCGTGCTGCCGGACCGGAAGATCTGCTCTGCGATGACCTTCCGGTCGACCTCAGCGGGTGGGACCCCTATCGGGACTGGGACTCGGTCGCAGGCTGATCGACCAGCTCGTCGTCCTCGCCGGCAGCGGGCTCGGCCCACCAGATGGTGGTGTCGCCGTAGGTCTTCTCGCGGAACTGCTCCAGGTTCGCCGCGCCGAAGTCCGGGGGCGTGGAGCGGCGAGCCCGTTCCACGACGACGACGGCATCCGACGACAGGAGCGGTGCGAGGGCGACGAGATCGGCAGTCATGGCGACGTCGTCGAGGTCGTACGGCGGATCGGTGAAGACGAGGTCGAAGGGTCCCGTCGCGCGCTGCAGGAACGCATGCACCGTGCTCTCGTGCACACGACCGAGCGGGAGGCTGCCGGCCTTCGCGACCACGCCGGCGTTCCGTCGGACGATGGCGGCGGCCGGGCGCCCGCGCTCCACGAACTCGGCGCTCGCGGCTCCGCGGCTGAGGGACTCCAAGCCCAGGGCTCCCGATCCGGCGTAGAGATCGAGGACCCGCGCCCCGGCGATCGCGCTCAGTGATTCCAGCCCGCCGAACAACGACTCGCGCACCCGATCGCTCGTGGGCCGTGTGCCCGAGCCCGGCACCTCGAGTCGGGCGCCTCTGGCGCTGCCTGCGATGATCCTCGTCACCCGTTCACGATACGACAGGCGGGATGTCTGCCGTGTCCGTCGCGTTCCCTAGACTCGGAACATGTCGCTCACGCTCGATTCCTCGTTGGAGGATGCGCTCGGTGCGGCGTCTGCCAAGACGCTCGGTCGTGCCTTCGGCATGAAGAGCGTCGGTGACCTTCTCGCGCACTATCCTCGGCGCTACGCCGATCCGGGCGAGCTGACACCGATCCGCGACCTCCCGCTCGGCGAGACGGTGACGATCGTCGCGGAGGTGCTGTCATCGAGCTTCCGGCGTATGCGCAACCGCCCGGGCGCCATGGTCGACGTCGTCATCGGAGACGGCATCGGGCGGATGTCGCTCACGTTCTTCGCGAAGAACGTCGGCGCGGCCGAGTGGAGGTCCAAAGATCTCGCCGTCGGGCGACGCGGTGTGTTCTCCGGCAAGGTCGGCGAGTTCAACGGTGTGACGCAGTTCGCGCACCCCGAATACGAGCTGTTCGACGACGAGGACTCGGCCAGACGCAGTGCGGATGCGCGGGCCGCCGTCCCGATCCCGATCTACCCGGCTACCTCGGCGATCCAGACCTGGCAGATCGCTCGACTCATCGGACGCGTGCTGGATGATCTCTCCGACGCGCCCGACCCGTTGACGGCGGAGATCCGGGAACGAGAAGAGCTGCTCACCGCTCGCGAGGCACTGGAGCTGGTGCACCGTCCCCGTACTCGCAACGACATCGATCCCGCCGTGCGAACCCTGCGCATGCACGAGGCACTCACCTTGCAGACCGCGCTGCTCCAGCAGCGCGATGCGATCCGTGCCCTCTCCGCCACCTCACGGCCTGCGAGTGCCGGCGGACTGCTCGAACGCTTCGACGCGAGCCTCCCGTACACGCTCACGCCCGATCAGGAGACGGTGGGACACCAGATCGCCGAGGATCTCGTGGGTGCCTGGCCGATGAACCGGCTCGTCCAGGGAGAGGTCGGTTCGGGTAAGACCCTCGTGGCTCTCCGCGCGATGCTGCAGGTCGCCGAGAGCGGCGGGCAGGCGGCGCTGATCGCTCCGACAGAGGTGCTGGCGGGTCAGCACCTGCGTTCCATCGCGAAGATGCTGGGTCCCGATCTCGCGCCCCAGCTGATGCCGACGCTGTTGACCGGTCAGATGCCGGCGGCGGAGCGTCGCAAGGCTGCTCTGCGGGTTGCTTCCGGTCAGGCGCTGATCGTCGTCGGAACACACGCGCTGCTGGGGGAGAAGACCACGTTCGCCGACCTCGGCCTGGTCGTGGTCGACGAGCAGCACCGGTTCGGCGTCGAGCAGCGCGAGGCTCTACGGGCGAAGGGGTCGAGCCCGCATGCCCTCGTGCTGACCGCGACGCCGATTCCGCGGACGGTCGCGATGACGGTCTTCGGCGACCTCGACACCTCGGTCATCCGCACCATGCCGGCCGGCCGCGCGGGTATCGAGTCGTTCGTGGCGCCGCTCGCTGAGCACCCGGGGTGGTTCAACCGTGTCTGGGAGCGCGCTGCGGAGGAGATCGCTCAGGGACGACAGGTCTTCGCCGTCTGTGCAGCGATCGACACCACCAAGAAGACGACGGAGGCGGGGGAGCAGCCGTCGCTCGCTCCGGAAGGGGCCTCCGGGCCGCGATGGGGCGTCGTACAGCTCGACGAAGCCCTCGCCACCCATCCCACTCTGGGCGGATTGCGCCGCGCCGTTCTGCACGGTCGTATGCCGTCGGACGAGAAGGACGCGGTGATGCAGTCGTTCGCCCGGGGAGACATCGATCTGCTGCTCGCCACCACGGTGATCGAGGTCGGCGTCGACGTGCCGAATGCCTCGCTGATGGTGATCGAGCACGCCGAGCGCTTCGGTCTGTCGCAGCTGCACCAGCTGCGCGGACGCGTCGGCCGCTCGCACCACCAGGCCTATGCCTACTTGCTGGTCAACGACGTGCAGAACCTCACCAAGCAGGCGCAGCGCCGCCTGGACGCGATCCAGCAGATGGANNCGTCGACGTGCCCAACGCCTCCACGATGATCGTTCTCGATGCCGATCGTTTCGGCGTCTCGCAGCTGCACCAGCTTCGAGGGCGCGTCGGTCGAGGGGGTGTTCCCGGGCTCTGCCTGCTCGTCACCGAGGCTGAGGCCGGGTCGCTCGCCCGTGACCGCGTCGACGCGGTCGCCGCCACGCTGGACGGGTTCGCCCTGGCGGAGGTCGATCTGGAGCTGCGCGGGGAGGGCGATGTGCTCGGCGCCGCACAGGCGGGTGTGCGCTCTTCTCTGAAACTCCTCCGCGTCGTCAAGGATGCCGGCCTCATCACGCGTGCGCGCGAGGTGGCGGAGGGCATCCTCTCCGTCGATCCGGATCTGGCCGACCACCCGGGCCTGCGCGAGGCGATCGGACGACGTGTGAGCGACGAGGATCGAGCGGCGCTGGCGAAGAACTGAACCGGAACCGGCGTGCCCTAGGCTGGAAACATGAGCAGCCGGATCGCCGTCGTCCCGGGTTCCTTCGATCCGCCGACCCTGGGTCACCTCGATGTGATCCGGCGTGCGGCCGCCCTTTACGACGAACTGCATGTGCTCGTCGTGCACAACCCGGGCAAAGAGGCGATGCTGCCGATCGCGCAGCGGCTCTCCCTGCTGGAGAAGTCGATCGCGGATGACGGCATGCAGGGCAACATCGTGATCGGTTCGTGGAGCATGGGCCTCCTCGTCGACTACGCCCGCGATGTCAATGCCGGGGTGCTGGTGAAGGGTATCCGCTCGCAGATCGATGTCGCGTACGAGTCTCCGATGGCGATCGTCAACAGGCACCTCGCCGGTATCGAGACGGTGTTCCTTCTGCCCGACCCGTCGCACGCGATGGTGTCGAGTTCGCTCGTTCGCCAGGTGGCTTCCCTCGGCGGCGACGTGACCCCGTTCGTTCCCGCAGCGGTGGCAGATTTCCTCGACACCGGTTCCCGCGGTATCTGAGTCCCTTCCCTGAGCGCGCGGTCAGGGCGACCGCTCGCGTCGGCCGGTAGCATGGAACGGTGCGCTCTCGAATGAACGGCCCTTTTGTCCTCCCCGTCCGCGACATCGTCCGGCGCCCGGGAGAGATGCGCGAACACGAGTTCACCGTCGCTCTCTCCGAAGCCTGGGGTGAGGGGATCGTGTCCTACGAGGCGGGATCCGAACTCGATCTCGACGTCCGGCTGGAGTCCGTCCACGAGGGCATCCTCGTGTCGGGAACCGCTGACGCCGAGTACGTCGGTGTGTGCGGAAGATGCCTCATCGACATCACTCGGCCCGTCGAAGTCGAGTTCCAGGAGCTTTTCGCGTATCCTGGTGAGGAAGAAACTGACTTCGAGGTTCAAGACGACCACGTGGATCTTGAAACTCTCGTCAGGGATGCGGCCGTACTGGCACTTCCTTTTCAGCCGGTGTGTCAGCCGGATTGCCCGGGTCTCGACCCGAAAACGGGTGAACGACTGACCGTGAGCACCGGAACGGAGCAGGCCGCTCCCATCGATCCTCGGTGGAGTGCGCTCCAGAACATCACAGACCAAGACGGCACGGAAGAATCTCGTGCCGCCGAGAAAGAAGAGAGCTAGTCATGGCTGGTAACCCCCCGAAGCGCAAGGTATCCCGTTCGAACACCCGCTCGCGCCGCGCGCAGTGGAAGGCGGCGCCCGTCGCGCTCGTCAAGACGATCGAGAACGGCCAGGTCGTCTACAGCCGTCCCCACCAGGCGAAGGTCGTCACCGACTCGCAGGGCACGGAGCTCTTCCTGGAGTACAAGGGCCGCAAGGTCGCTGACGTCTGAGTCGCGTACCGTGACGGAGGTCCCCGGGGGGACGAGGCCTCTCCCAGATAAGCTCCGCGTCGATATCGACGCGGAGCTTCTGGAGTTGGCCCTGACCCACCGCTCCTACGCGTACGAACACGGCGGCATCCCGCACAACGAGCGACTGGAGTTCCTCGGAGACTCCGTCCTCGGGCAGGCGGTGACCGTCATGCTCTTCACCACGCACCCCGACCTCGATGAGGGCGAGCTGGCGAAGCGGCGTGCGAGCGTCGTGTCGACGGTCGCTCTCGCCGAGGTCGCTCGAGGGATCGACCTCGGCAGTCATCTGCTGCTCGGTCGCGGCGAAGAGCAGACGGGTGGCCGAGACAAGGACTCGATCCTCGCCGACACGATGGAAGCCGTTATCGGAGCCACCTACCTTTCCGCAGGTCCCGAGGCCGCCACGGAACTCGTGTTGCGTCTGACGAAACCGCTGCTGGCCGACCCGGAACGCTACGGCGCGGCGATGGACCCGAAGACCAGCCTGCAGGAACTCGCGGCCCGCGTCGGTGCGACGCCTCCGCAGTACTCGGTGGAGGCGAGCGGCCCGGATCACGACCGTCGTTTCGTGGCGACCGTCATCGTCGGCGACGTGAGCATGACCGGTGCCGGCAGCAGCAAGAAGACAGCCGAGATGGCCGCGGCTCTCAGTGCCTGGCGCACCCTCAGCGAGCGTGCCTGAGCTTCCCGAGGTCGAGGTGGTCCGGGCGGGCCTCGCCCCGGCCGCGGTCGGATCTCTGATCACCGCGGTGAGCGTGTTCGACGAGCGAGCGCTCACGCGGCACGTCGCCGGCGCCGCCGATTTCGTCGCTCGTCTCGAGGGGCGGACCTTCACCGCAGCCTCTCGCCGGGGGAAGTTCCTCTGGCTTCCGCTGAACGATGAGGATTCCGCGCTCATTGCGCACCTCGGGATGAGCGGACAGGTGCTGTTGCGCGCACCGGACGCCGGTGCCGAGCGGCATGAGCGGGTGCGCATCGGCATCGAGCATCCCGTCCACGGCGAACTCGCGATCGTTTTCGCCGACCAGCGCACCTTCGGGTCGCTCGCGGTCGATGCCCTGGTGGATGACGACGGTTCGTCGATTCCGACGCAGGTCGCGCACATCGCCCGCGATCCGCTGGATCCGGCTTTCGACGATCGTGCGTTGCGCGCCGCGCTGGCACGGCGGGGGAGCGCGATCAAGCGCGTGCTCCTCGACCAGGGCGTCGTGAGCGGGATCGGCAACATCTATGCCGATGAGTCGCTGTGGGCGGCGCGCATCCACCCAGAGACACCGTCCGACCGACTCTCCACACAGGCGGTGCGCCGACTGCTGAACGAGGTGCGGCTCGTACTGGCAAAGGCGCTCGCGGAGGGCGGCACCAGCTTCGATGCGCAGTACGTGAATGTGAACGGCCAGGCCGGGTACTTCGCGCACTCGCTCAATGCCTACGGACAGCAGGGAAAGCCCTGCCCGCGATGTGGCACGCCGATCATCCGGGAGAGCTTCATGAATCGCGGTTCGCACTTCTGCCCGCGGTGCCAGCGGCTGCCGAAGTAGGTCGCGTGCTCGGGCCGGGAGCCTGAACGCTGTGTGCGTCAGGCTCCCGGCCCGTCAGTCGCCGCAGGTGCGGAGTGGCGGTCACGCCGTCTGGAAGGAGCGCTGGAGCAGCGGGCGGGTGGCCCATGTGGTCGCCCACACCACACCGATCCCGACGGTGACCACGAGCGCGATGGTCATCAGAGAGACCGGAGCCGTGATCAGCGCGATACCGACCAGCGGGAACACCAGGAGCGCTGCCACCAGTGCCGACCCGATCGCCGTCACCAGCAGAGGCGACATGATCGCGCGTCGTCGTGCCCGGTCCACGGTGTCGAGCGGCATTCCGAGGTGGTGCAGGCTGCGGTGCAGTTCGCTCTGGTCGAGAACGTCCGAGGCCTGATTGACGCCGACGGACGCCGCGACCATCAGGAAGGAGCCGATGAGCGTGATGATGAGTCCCGTGCGGATGTCGTCGGCGAGCGCGATGTCGGCAGCGGCGGCGTCGGAATCGCTCATCATGCTCATCAGCGCCACTCCGGTGCCGGCGAAGACGGCCATGAAGCTCGCCATGGCGATTCCACCCACCTGGCGCCAGGCTGCCTTGGGCGAGTCCAGCACGATGCGTGCGGCCAGCAGCCGCTCGGGTCGCTCGGCGCGACGCAGCTGACGCGATGCCGCGACCTTGAGCACCCACGGTCCCACGAGATTCAACACACCGAGTGCGGCACCGAACAGTCCCGCGAGGACGACGATGGTCATCACGACTCCGCCCACCGAGGGGAACACCTTGATGAGTGCGAACGCGATGGCGATCGCTCCGGCTGCCAGTACTGCTCGAATCCAGTGCACCTTCGGCACATCGGTGCGCGTACGGACGCCCAGCGGCGAGATGACGACACGACGAAGGCCGATGACGGCGCTGGTGGCTGCGAGCGCGAGCACGGCGACCACGACGATGACGGTCTGCATCGGAGGCAGGACCACGGCCGCGAACCCGAGCGGCTCCCCGCGGAACGGGATGAGCCCGATGAGCGGACTGATGGCGACATGCGCGATGACGCCGGCGAGGGCGCCGACCGCCGCGACGAGGACGGACTCCGTGACCGTCGCGATCGTCACCCCGCCAGGTGACACACCGAGCAGACGGAGGGTGGAGAGCCGTTCATCGCGTCGACGCGCGGAGAGACGAGCCGCTGCCCCGCCGAGGGACATCAGCGGCACGACCAGGAGAACGAGAGCGATCGCTGCAAGCGCCTGGTACAAGGGTGCGAACTCATCGGTCCATCCCCAGAAGGACTGTGCGCCCCCGATGACCGTGAGCACCAATGTGGTCACGACCCCGAACGCGACGACGGGCAATGCGAGGACGCTGCCCTGTCCGGGCGCCGGACGCAGGAGGAGCGTCAGCACGTTGCGATTCATGCGGCCACCGCCGAGGAGATGATGCGTCCGTCGCGCACGGCGATCGTACGGGAGCAGCGGGCGGCCACCTCCGGGTCGTGTGTGACCACGACGAGTGTCCGCCCCTGCCCGGTCGTCGACCACAGCAGGGCGTCCATCACCTCGGAGGAGGTGGTCGAATCGAGCGCACCGGTCGGTTCGTCGGCGAAGACGAGCTCTGCGCCGGTGGCCTGTGCGCGGGCGATCGCGACGCGTTGCGCCTGACCGCCGGAGAGCTCGCCGATGCGGCGTTCCTCCATACCGGCGAGTCCGAGGGCCGCGAGCCAGGATGCTGCGTGCTGTACGGCATCCTGACGACGGACGCCGTTGATCATGGATGCGAGAGCCACGTTCTCGACGGCGGTCAGCTCGGGAATGAGAAGCCCCTGCTGGAAGACGAAGCCGAACCTCTCGCGACGCAGACGCGACCGTGTGGACTCGCCGAGTGCGGTGACCTCGATCGGGGCGCCCTCGGCGGGGCGGAACAGTACGCTGCCGGAATCGGGGGCGGTGATCCCGGCCAGCACGTGGAGGAGCGTGGTCTTCCCCGATCCGGAGGCGCCCATGATCGCGACGGCCTCGCCACGATGGATCGCGAGGTCGATGCCGGCGAGAGCGCGGGTCGTCCCGAAGTTCTTGATGAGGGCGTGGGCTTCGATCACGGGGATGTTCATGGTTCCAGCCTCGCCGAGCGATCCTGCGCCGTCGTCGCCCCGGCGGATGACCGCGCGGGCCCGACGTCATCCCGAAGAATGAGATCGGGTCCGCGCGTACCTCAGATCTTCTTCTGCCACGCGCCCGCGTACGATACGGGCACGAAGCCGATCGCCTCGTTGATGCTCAGCATCGGTCGGTTCTCCTCGGCGTTGAAGGTGGAGACGACGGTCGAGAGAGGCATGAGCTCGCGCCATCGGAGCAGGTTCGCGCACTTCACGATCGTGCCGAGGCGGTGCCCTCGGTGCTCCTTGCTGACCAACGTTCCGAACTGATGGGTGACACCGGTGCGATCCGCGGCGATGAGCAACTCGTTGTAGGCGACGAGCTGGCCGCTCGGCACATGTTGCACGGCGGCCACGGACACCGTCTGACCCGCACCGAGAAGTCGCGCTTCGCGGCGGATGACGCGGTCGGCGTCCCAGTGTTCCTCGGCGAAGTCCATGTCGCCGCTCGGGGCATCCGTGGACAGACGTGCGAGCACGGCGGCGAAGCCGTCCCGCCACTCCGGAGGCGTCGGCATGTTCCACTCGACGATGCGGTAGTCCGGCCCGGCGAACGCGCTCGCGTCCGCCAGAGCATCGCGGAGCGGGCCGACGTCGCTGTGCAGGTCATACTCACTGTTGCGCTCGACCTGTTCCAGCGAGTAACCGTGGTCCTCGGCGAGCTCGGAGAGCGGGGTGGCGGGGATGCGTCCCCATCCCGTTCGAGGCACGAGCATCCGGTCGGCTTCCACGGGACGGTGGAGACTCCAGATCTGCAGGACGGTTCGCCCGTGAGCGCGTGCTTCTTCTTCGGCGCGGTCGAGCAGAGCGGCCTCGACGCCGAGCCCCCAGTGCGCTTGCGGAACCAACAGGTCGATCTCGGCCGCATGGGCTTCGGCCTCCTGGGCGAGTGTGACCGTCACCATGCCGACGATCTCGTCATCGATCCGTGCCACGAACCCACGGTCGAGCGCGTCGCTGTCGTCCTGCCAGTTCGGCAGCATCTGCGCGGCGTCCGGGGCGAGATCGGGGAGTCCCACCTGCTCGTCGCACACGAGTCGGTTGAGGTCTCCGTACGCGCGGAACTCCGCGGCGTCGTCGGCATCCAGGGATACCGGCACGATCAGCGGTGTGATGGTCGGTTCGGTGGTCTTCATGTCAGTTTCTTTCGTGCAGGTGCTCAGGGTGATGATCGAGGCCGGGTGTCTACGGGATTCGACGTTCGCGCCGCGAGGAGACGGAACCTCTGTGCGCGCCCGCCCGCGGACTACACGGGCGGGCGCACTCAGAGGGGGACGGTGATGCGGAGGGCGACCGCTGAATCGCGGCGTCAACGCATTCCGCGCTGCATGTCATACGTCAGCAGTGCGTACGATTCCGCTGCCGAACGATGACGCTGCTCACCGAGCAGGAACATGTCTGCCGGATCGATGCGCAGGCCGCGACGCGGACGTCGGGGGCGCTGCGCCCTCTGGAAGAGCCAGAGGCCGATCCGGAGGGAGAGACGATCGGCGAGCGACAAGCGGCGCAGTTCGTCGGGGCGGGGGATCTGGAGGACCTCGCGGTCCTCGGTATCGGGCGGGTGGATGTCGCTGCGATGCAACGTGGTGTTCACGATGGTTCCTTCGAAAGGGATGGTGGTGATGGATGCGGAAGCACCGCACGCCGACAGCGGAGCGGTCGGGAACGATGCGGAGGAAGCGTGGGTCGGCGGATGCCACGGAGCGTGGACGCCATACGCGGAGACGAAGTCGTGATCTGCGGTGCAGATCAGCAGACGGGGCGCGGAAGAGCCGGCCGGAGAGGGCCCACTACGGGCCCGAGATCTCGGGGTGCGGTTCTACGAGAGAGCGCTGATGCGGACGCCGGCGGTTACCGAGAACGCAAAGCGCGGCGCAAAATGCGCGGGCGCGGCGAGGCCAGTGGCCTGTGCGTTGAGCTGAGTCGTAATCATCGGTAACCTCCTTTCGTGTGGCGATCCGGAGGACACGGTAGCGAATCCGCGCGGCGGACGTCAAGCACCTGCGGTTCTCCTCGGCGTGTCGCGCGGTTCCCGAGTTCTCCCACCGTCCGCGCGGGATGAGGCTCCAGGCCCGGAATTCCGGTAGCGTAGCCGCGTGATTCTCCCCGGACGAGCGGTGCCCCCATGCATCTGAAGAGCCTGACGCTCAAAGGGTTCAAGTCGTTCGCGCAGCCGACCAGCTTCGTGTTCGAACCCGGCGTCACCTGCATCGTCGGACCGAACGGCTCGGGCAAGTCGAACGTCGTGGACGCGCTGGCCTGGGTGATGGGTGAGCAGGGTGCGAAGACACTGCGCGGCGGCAAGATGGAAGACGTCATCTTCGCGGGAACCTCGACGCGCGGGCCGCTGGGTCGTGCTGAGGTGCAGCTCACGATCGACAATGCCGACGGTGCCCTGCCGATCGAGTACGCGGAAGTGACGATCAGCCGCACGCTGTTCCGCAACGGCTCCAGCGAGTACGCGATCAACGGCGAGGGATGCCGACTCCTCGACGTGCAGGAGCTGCTGAGCGATTCCGGACTGGGCCGGGAGATGCACGTCATCGTCGGTCAGGGTCGCCTCGACACGGTTCTGCAGGCGTCGCCCGAGGATCGTCGAGGGTTCATCGAGGAAGCCGCGGGAATCCTCAAGCACCGCCGCCGCAAGGAGAAGACCCTCCGCAAACTCGACGCGATGGAGACCAACCTCACTCGGTTGAGCGATCTCGCCGGAGAGATCCGCCGGCAGCTCAAGCCGTTGGGACGCCAGGCCGAGATCGCCCGCGAGGCGCAGACGATCGCTGCCGTCGTGCGCGACGCGAAAGCCCGTATCTTCGCCGACGACGTGGTCGCACTGCGCGCCGCACTCGCGGACCACACACGCACCGAGCAGGAGCGTCACACCGAGCGTCTGGTGCTCTCGGATCAAGCCGAGACGGTGCGGGCGAACATCGCGCGGCTCGAGCAGGATCAGAACTCGGTCGCGGTCGATCAGGCACGCAGCGTGGCGTTCGGCCTCGAGCAGGTTCAGGAGCGGATGCGCGGGCTCTACACCCTGGCGAATCAGCGTCTCGCTCTCCTCGGCACCGACGATGACGACGCCGCGGTCACTGCCGTCACCGTGACGCAGGCCACGATCGACGAGGCGAAGGACGAGATCGACGCGATCTCCGCCGGGCTCGGAGATGCTCAGGACGCCGCGGCGGCTGCCAGCCGAGAGGTGGTGCACGCCCGAGCGGAACTCGACGCGCTCGACGTCGACATCGCCGAGCAGAGCGCCCTGGTCTCCGAGTACGACATGCGCCTCTCCACCTTGCGCGGGACCGCAGATGCCGCAGCCTCAGCCCTCGCCGCAGTGCGTGGCGCCGTTCTCCGCCAGGAGAACGCGCTCGAGGCGGCCAACGCACGCAGGCGCGAAGCCGCCGAGGAACTCGACGCGATCGACGACGCGGAAGCTCCTGAGGGCACGGCCGTCGAACATGCCGCTGCGTACGACAGTGCGCAACGTGCAGCGACCGCCGCGGAATCGGAGCGTGAGACGCTGCGTGAACGTCTGCACTCGGCAGAGCGCGAGGTCGATGCGCTCACGGCCAAGGCTTCGGCGCTGAGCAGTGCTCTGGCGTTGTCCGGTGGGGCGGCGGAGATCGTCGAAGCGGGCGGAAAGGGTGTGCGGGGACTCGTCGGCGACGCTGTGCAGGTCCGAACGGGTTTCGAGGCGGCCATCGCCGCGGTCCTCGGTCCGCTCGCGGAGGGCGTGTTGATCGACTCCGTGGACGACGCCTTCGCGTCGGCGAAGGAAGCGGCGGAGCAACGCAGGGGAGTGGTGGACTTCGTCATCGCGAATGCGGTCCGTGGCGACGTCGCGACTCCGACGATCGCCGGAGTCACGCCCGCCGTCGATGCCGTGACAGCGCCCGACGGCATCCTCGGCGTGCTCTCGCATGTCCTGATCGCGGACGACCTGGATTCGGCGCGATCGGCGCGGACAGCGCTCGATGTCGCGGGTGACACGGCGACGACGATCGTCACGGTGGCCGGTGACGTCCTCACCGCGCAGACCCTGCGCACCGGTTCCGGCGGAGAGCGATCCCGTCTGGAACTCGCCGCCGAGCGGGATGCCGCTGCCGAACGTCTCGCGGAGATCCAGATCGTGGTCGACTCGCTTCGTGAGGCCCGCCGCGACGCCGAGGAGGCTGTCGAGACGACCAGGCGTCACGCGAAGGACGCCCTGCGCGCACTCCGTGAACACGATGCTGCTCTCGCCACGCACGCCGAGCAGCTCAACCGGGTCACGGTGCGCCATGAGTCCGCCGTCGCCGAGTGTGAACGCCTCGAGACCGGGTTGGCACAGGCGCAATCCGCCGTCGCCGAGGCCGAGGCGAAGTCCGAAGCAGCGAGGACGGCGCTGGACGATGCCATCGCGACGCCGAGGCCGGTACTCGACGCTTCCGCGCGCGACAGCCTGCTCGAGGCGCTCGAGGTCGCTCGCGAGGGCGAGGTGCGGGCGCGGCTCGAGATCGAGACGCTGCGTGAGCGTGTGCGTGCAGCGCAGTCCAGGGTGGTGTCTCTGGAGCGCCAGCGTGAGCATGAACGCGATGCCGCGGCCGAGGCGGCACGGCGAGCAGTCATCCGTCGCGCGCAGCGCGAGGCGGCCTCAGGGGTGGTCGAGGAACTGCCGCGCATCCTCGACTCGCTGGATCGATCGGTGACGGAGGCACGTCTCGCCCTGGGCGAGGCCGAGACCGCGCGCTCGGCGCAGAATCAGGAACTGGTCGGCCTGCGCGCGCAGGAGAGTTCCCTGCGAGAGCGCCTCGCCGGGCTCACCGAGAGCGTGCACGGACTCGAGCTGCAGATCCACGAGAAGAAGCTGCATCTGAACAGCCTGCTCGAGCGCGTCTCCTCCGAGCTCGCTCTCGATGAAGATATTCTCATTGCGGAATATGGCCCTGATCAGCTTGTTCCACGGGATCCCGGTGCTGAACCCGCCGAAGGGGGGCACGACGACACGGCGATACCCTTCGACCGCCGGATTCAACAGCGACGACTCGCGGAGGCGGAACGCAAGCTCGCACAGCTCGGCCGTGTCAACCCGCTGGCGCTCGAGGAGTTCGCCGCGCTGGAGCAGCGGCACGCCTTCCTCACCGAGCAGCTGGCAGACCTGACCCAGACGCGCCAGGACCTCCTGACGATCATCACCGATCTCGATGACCGAATGCAGACGATCTTCGCGAGTGCTTTCGAAGACACCAAGGAGGCATTCGGTCAGGTTTTCCCTCTGCTGTTCCCCGGTGGAACCGGCAGCATCTCCCTGACGGATCCCGACAACATGCTGACGACAGGCATCGAAGTGTCCGTCCGCCCTGTAGGGAAGAAGATCGAGCGTCTGTCACTGCTCTCGGGCGGCGAACGATCCCTGGCGGCCGTGGCGCTGCTCGTCGCGATCTTCAAGGCGCGCCCGAGTCCGTTCTACATCCTGGACGAGGTCGAGGCGGCGCTCGACGATGCGAACCTGGGGCGATTGCTGACGGTGTTCGAACAACTGAGGGAGAGTTCCCAGCTGCTGGTGATCACGCACCAGAAGCGCACGATGGAGATCGCCGATGCCCTCTACGGCGTCTCGATGCGGCAGGACGGCGTATCCGCTGTCGTGGGTCAGCGTGTCGGCGACCGGGCAGCGGCCGTATAGGGGCGCGCACGGGCTTGCGCGCGGAGCATCCACCCGCGCAACCCGTAGGCTGGAGTGATGGCGGAGAAGTCCTGGTCTCTTGGTCGCGCACTGCGCGGCATGTTCGTCAAGCCCACCATCGATGAGACGACCTGGGAGGACCTGGAGACCGCTCTCCTGACGGCCGACTTCGGCCCGGACATCAGCGAGCGCGTCGTGGATGAGCTGCGTGCGAAGGTCGACCGGTACCGCACCACCGACCCCAAGGATCTCCAGCGGATGCTGCGGGAGACGTTGGAGGAGCACTTCGCGAAGTTCGACACGACGCTGAAGCTCACCGAGCGTCCAGCCGTCGTCCTCGTCGTGGGCGTCAACGGCGTCGGGAAGACGACGACCATCGGCAAGTTCACGAAGTTCCTCCGTGGCTATCAGCGCAGTGTCGTGGTCGGCGCGGCCGACACCTTCCGCGCGGCCGCCGTCGACCAGCTCGCCACCTGGGCGCAGCGCGGTGGAGCCGCCATCGTGCGGCCTCAGCAGGAAGGTCAGGATCCGGCATCCGTCGCGTTCCAGACGGTCGAGTATGCCAAGCGCGAAGGCATCGAGATCGCGATCATCGACACGGCCGGGCGTCTGCACACCAAGGGCGGCCTCATGGACGAGCTCTCGAAGGTCCGGCGCGTGATCGAGAAGCAGGCGCCGATCAGCGAGGTGCTGCTCGTGCTGGACGCCACCACGGGCCAGAACGGTGTCATGCAGGCCGAGGCCTTCCTCGAGCACGCCGGCGTCACGGGACTCGTCCTCACCAAGCTCGACGGGTCGGCCAAGGGCGGGTTCGTGCTGGCGGTACAGGAGCGCACCGGTATCCCGGTGAAGCTGCTCGGACAGGGCGAGGGGATCGACGACCTGACCGGTTTCACCCCCCATGTGTTCGTCCAGTCGTTGGTCGGTTGATGACGGGACTACCGCAGTGAGCACGAGGCTGGTTTCATAGCGTTATGGCGATCGAACACGACTACTTCGGACTCCTGTCCTCAGGCCCGGACGGCTCGATCTTCTGGTCGGAGACAGTGGAGCTCGGCGACCAGAGTGTCACCGTCGATCTGACCGCGCCGGATCAGGACGACGTTTCCGCGGATGCGCTCGACATCGCCGCCTCGCTCATCGCAGGCCTCGAGAGCGTCGACGACACGGCCCGGCGTGGCATGCTCGCCGAAGTCGATGACCGCACGAGCGAGGTGACCGAGTACATCCTCCAGCAGCAGGAGACGTACGGCGACGATCTGCCGGATGTCCTCGTCGATGTCTCGGGCGACGCCGCCGTCGACATCATCCGATCGCTCCGGTTGATGAGCATGACGATCCTCGCCGATGAGCACGGAGGCTCCGAACCGTTCGCGGTGCTCGAGTATGCGCTCGACGACAGCTCGACGGACGACGTGCTGCTCGTGAATCTCGGCTCGGACGGCAGCGTTCAGTCCGTCATGAGCGCGGACTGATCCGCTGCCCGGACGGGGTCCGGGCAGCGTCCAGGTCAGACGGCCTGCGCGAATCCGAGGCCTGCGCTCTCGGCGATATGCGCGAGGTGTGCGGGGATCTCGCGTCCCTTCGACGTCATGGACTGCGCCCAGAGTCGACCGGCGCGATACGACGACCGCACGAGGGGACCCGCCAGAACACCGAGGAACCCGATGCGCTCGGCCTCCTCCTTGAACTCGACGAACTCGGCCGGCTTCACCCAGCGTGAGACCGGGTGGTGGCGTGGTGTCGGCCGCAGGTACTGCGTGATCGTGATGATGTCGCATCCGGCGTCGTGCAGATCTTTGAGCGCCTGCACCACCTCTTCGGGTTCCTCACCCATCCCGAGGATGAGGTTGGACTTCGTGATCAGTCCGGCGTCCCGGGCCTGGGTCAGGACGTCGAGCGAGCGCTCATAGCGGAACGCCGGCCGGATGCGCTTGAAGATGCGGGGCACCGTCTCGACATTGTGCGCGAACACCTCAGGGCGCGCGTCGAAGATCTGCCCCAGGAACGCCGGATCGGCGTTGTGCTCGTTGGCGAGCAGCTCCACACCGGTGTTCGGGTTCAGCTCATGGATCTTGCGCACCGTCTCGGCGTTGAGCCAGGCGCCGGTGTCCGGGAGGTCGTCGCGGGCCACGCTCGTGACGGTGGCATACCGGAGGTTCATCCGGACGACGCTCTCCGCAACCCGGCGTGGCTCGTCGGTGTCGTAGTCGGCGGGCTTGCCCGTGTCGATCTGGCAGAAGTCGCAGCGGCGGGTGCACTGGGAGCCACCGATGAGGAAGGTCGCCTCTCGGTCTTCCCAGCACTCGTAGATGTTCGGGCAGCCCGCTTCCTGGCAGACCGTGTGCAGGTCCTCGCTCTTCACGAGCGAATGCAGCGCTGTGTACTCCGGGCCCATCTTCGCCTTCGTCTTGATCCACTCCGGCTTGCGCTCGATCGGTGTCTCGGCGTTGCGGATCTCGAGGCGGAGGAGCTTGCGACCCTCGGGGGCGGCGGTCATGCGAGGGCTCCTGTCAGTTCGGTGGTCGCGTACTCGGCGAGGAAGGCGCGGGTGACGGCGTCGACGAGGTCGAGGGGCGGGACGGCGGACCCCACGACCTCGCTCACCGTAGTGACGCCGGCATCGGTGATGCCGCACGGGATGATGCCGCGGAAGCCGGCCAGCGAGTTGTCGCAGTTGATGGCGAAGCCGTGCATCGTGACCCCCTGCTGCACGCGCACTCCGATCGCCGCCACCTTGTCCTCCGAGAGTGGCCGGCGTACCCAGACCCCGCTGCGGCCCTCGACCTGATAGCCGTCGACGCCGAAGGGGCGCAGCACGTCGATCAGGAGACGCTCCAGACGGCGCACGTGCGCGACGACATCGATCGGCTCGGGGAGTCGCACGATCGGATAGCCCACGAGCTGCCCCGGCCCGTGCCAGGTGATCTTCCCGCCCCTATCGACGTCGATCACGGGGGTGCCGTCCTGTGGCCGCTCCTGGGGCTCCGTGCGCTTGCCCGCGGTGTAGACGGCCTCGTGCTCGAGGAGGATCAGCGTGTCGGGACGGGTGCCGTCGACGACATCGGCGTGGACGCGACGCTGAAGCTCCCACCCGTCGATGTACGGCACGAACGTCGGAGCGAACCCGGGCGTGAGGATCTCGAGCATCACAGAACCGCCTTCATTGCGTAAATGGACTGAGGACAACAATACCCCTCGGCGAGCGGGGCGGCGCTCTCGACCCGCCCCCGCGATAACGTGAGGACATGAGTTCCACTGGCAGAGCCGGGCGGCCCAAGGCGTCGTCGCGGGAGACCCTCGCAGAAGCCGCGTGCGAGCTCTTCCTGGAGCGCGGATACGACGCGACATCTGTGGCGGACATCACGCAGCGCGCGGGCGTCAGCCGGTCCAGCTTCTTCAACTACTTCGCGTCCAAGAGCGACGTGCTGTGGTCGGGCGTCGACGAACGGATCGGAAAGGCCATCGCCTCGCTGGAACAGCTCGGCAGGGCGGCGACGGGCGACGCGGTTCACGACATACTGCTGTCGATCGTGCACGATTTCGCACCGGACCCCCTTGCCTTGGCGCTGCGCAATGCCGCAGCGATGGGGGTGGAGGGCGAGCTCATCCGTGACACCGGTCTCCGCCTCGCCCGTCTGTCCGCGGCGGTGTCACGCGCGGCGTCCGCCTCGGGAGTCGACGTCATCCGTGCCGACATCCTCGGGGCGGCACACGCGGCCGCCGTGCTCTCCTCGCTGCGCGTGTGGGCGGAACAGGGAGCCGGACGGGGGACGCCGGAGACGGTCCTGCGGGAAGCCCTGGGAACGATCCATGACCTTCCCTGGTCCTGACTCCCGCGCGGGGCTGAGCGACCGGCCTCGGCTCGCGTAGAATCAGAGCACCATGGCTACATTTGGCACGCTCTCCGATCGGCTCACCGAGACCTTCCGCAATCTGCGCACGAAGGGAAAGCTGACCGCGGCCGACGTCGACGGCACCGTCCGCGAGATCCGACGCGCCCTGCTCGATGCCGACGTCGCGCTCGTCGTCGTCAAGGAGTTCACCGCGAAGGTCCGCGAACGCGCACTCGGCGATGAGGTCAACAAGGCGCTGAACCCGGCGCAGCAGGTCGTCCAGATCGTCAATGAAGAGCTCGTGCAGATCCTCGGCGGAGAGCAGCGCCGTCTGCAGTTCGCGAAGACGGCACCGACGGTGATCATGCTCGCCGGTCTGCAGGGCTCCGGTAAGACCACCTTCGCCGGCAAGCTCGCGAAGCAGCTCGAGGGCGAAGGGCACACGCCTCTGCTCGTCGCCGCCGACCTCCAGCGTCCGAACGCGGTCAACCAGCTTCAGGTCGTCGCGGAGCAGGCCGGTGCGTCGATCTACGCCCCCGAGCCCGGCAACGGCGTCGGAGATCCCGTGAAGGTCTCTCGAGACGGCGTCGACTACGCACGTCGTCAGCAGCACGATGTCGTGATCATCGACACCGCCGGCCGCCTCGGCGTGGACGCCGAGCTCATGAAGCAGGCGGCAGACATCCGCAAGGCGGTCAACCCCGATGAGGTCCTGTTCGTCATCGACGCGATGATCGGTCAGGACGCCGTGAACACCGCCAAGGCGTTCCAGGATGGCGTCGACTTCACCGGAGTCGTGCTCTCCAAGCTCGACGGCGACGCCCGCGGTGGCGCCGCGCTCTCGGTGGCCTCCGTGACCGGCCGTCCGATCATCTTCGCCTCGACCGGTGAGCGACTCGAGGACCTCGAGCCCTTCCACCCCGACCGCATGGCGAGCCGCATCCTCGACCTCGGCGACATCCTCACCCTCATCGAGCAGGCCCAGCAGGCCTTCGATGAGGAAGAGGCCATGAAGATGGCCGAGAAGCTCGCGACCGAGGCCTTCACCCTCGAGGACTTCCTCGACCAGCTTCAGCAGATGAAGAAGATGGGCTCGATGAAGAAGATGCTCGGGATGCTCCCGGGCATGGGCCAGATGAAGCAGCAGCTCGACGACTTCGATGAGCGGGAGATCGACCGCACGGAGGCCATCATCCGCTCGATGACGCCGGGGGAGCGCCGCAACCCCAAGGTCCTGAACGGATCGCGCCGTCTGCGCATCGCCAAGGGTTCCGGTATGACCGTCACCGACGTGAACCAGCTCGTGCAGCGCTTCGAGCAGGCCGCGAAGATGATGAAGACGGTGGCGCGCGGCGGCACCCCGAACATCCCCGGTATGGGGCCGGTGCCCGGGATGGGGCGTCCCGGCGCGTCTTCCAAGCGCGGCAAGAAGGGCAAGTCCTCCGGTGGATCGCGTTCAGGCAACCCGGCCAAGCGCGCGGCCGAGAACGCGGGGATCGCATCGTCCGCGACGCCGACCGGCTCCGGATTCGGCTTGGGTGGCGGGGCGGCTCAGGCTCCGAGCGAAGCCGACCTCGCCGAGATCCAGAAGCTCTTCGGCAAGGGCTGACTCCGCTCAGCGCGGCGCCGTGAGAGCATCCGCGGCCGTTGCATGCAGGGTGGGCGCGGCAGTGCGCCGATTGGGCCGCGAGGCCAGCTGCCCCAGCACGAGTGCGCCCAGAGTCAGGACGAGCCCGATGGCCTGGAGGGGGTTGAATCGCTCCCCGGCGACCACGACGCCGAGCGTCGTTGCGACGATGGGGGAGAGCAGCGCGAGGAGCCCCGGCGCGATGACCGGGAGCTGCTGGACGCCGCGGAACCAGAGCGTGTAGGCGACGATCCCGCCCGCCGTCCCGAGCCACAGATATCCGAACACGGCGCTCCCGTCGATGGTCTGCGGCACGCCCTCGACGATCAGTGTCGACGGCAGCAGCAGAAGCCCTCCGGCGCTGAGCTGCCACCCGGCGTAGGCGACGGGCCCGACGTCTACCGGCCGGCCCCATCGTTTCGTCAGGATCATTCCCGCTCCCGTCGCGGTGACGCCTCCGACAGCGGCGAGGATCCCCCAGAGATCCAGCTCGGCGGCGGGGCCCAGGACCACCAGGGCCACTCCGCCTGCGCCGACGACGGCAGCGGCGGCGGCGAGCGGCCGGATTCGTTCCTGAAGCACGAGCGCTCCAAGGACGAGGACGATAAGCGGCTGCGCGCCCGCGACGGCGGCTGCGACGCCGCCGGGGAGCCGCTCCGCGGCCAGAAACAGCAGCGGGAAGAAGGCGCCGATGTTGAGCGCTCCCAGGATGAACGACTTCCCCCACCACCCGCCGCGGGGGAGGCGTCTGCTGATGAGGACTGCCAGGAGCCCCGCGGGGAGGGAACGGAGGAGCCCGGCAAACAGCGGGTGCCCGGCCGGGAGCAGTTCTGTCGTGACGAGGTAGGTCGTGCCCCATGCGGCGGGGGCGAGGGCGGTCAGTAGCACCAGAGGCAGGCGGTTCATGCTTCCAGCCTGCGAGGGAAGAAGGAATGAGTCCAACGCATGGTTGTCACCGCATACATGAACAGTCATCATGTATGCATGGAACTTCAACAGCTCCGCTATGTCGTCGAAGTCGCCGAGACGCTGAGCTTCACCCGGGCGGCCGAACGATGCTTCGTCACCCAATCGGCGTTGAGCCACCAGATCGCCTCACTCGAGCGTGAACTCGGCCGCCGTCTGTTCGCACGGTCGAGTCGCCGAGTGCGGCTGACGGAGCCAGGTCAAGCGTTCGTCGCGCACGCGCGTCGCGCGCTTCGGTCAGCAGATCAGGCGAAGGAGGACGCCGCCGCCGTCGACGGCATCGTGGAAGGCACGCTGCGAATCGGCGTCATCCCCACGGTGACCGCCATCGACCTCCCCGCGGTGCTCGTCGCCTACCGCGGGGCCTACCCGCTCGTCAGAGTGGAACTGCAGGTAGGGAACAGCGATGTCCTCGCCCGCAGGCTCCGGAACGACAAGCTCGACATCGCGCTGCTCGGACTGCGAGAGGGCGTCGAACCGGCGGGTGTGGAGTCGCGTGTGCTCTCTCGGGATCCGCTCGTCGCCGTTCTCCCCCGCGGGCACGAACTCGCGGATGCGGAGAGCATCGCGCTCGACGATGTCGCGGGGATGACGTTCGCGGACTTCCCCGCGGCGACCTCCGGTCGTGCGCAGAGCGACGGGGCGTTCGCTGCTGCGGGCCTGACGCGTGACGTCGCCTTCGAGGCCGACTCCGCGACCCTCATCCTGGGACTCGTCGAGGCAGGGCTGGCAGTGACCCTGCTGGCGCCGGGCACCGTCGATCGCTCCGGTTTCGACGTGGCCACGGTGGAGGTGCGCGGCGGCCCTGTACGCGTCGAGCACCTCGCCTGGGGTGGCGTCTCGCCACGGAACGTCGCCCGCGCCTTCATGGCCGTGATGGATGACGTCATTGATGCACCCGCACACGACGAAGCGGGCCCGGAGACGAACTCCGGACCCGCTTCGTCGTCGGGTCAGATCACTTCACGTCGTCGTCGACCCAGTCCATCGACTTCGTGATCGCCTTGCGCCACAGGCGCAGCTGGCGGTCGCGCTCGGCTTCCTCCATGGACGGCTCCCAGCGCTTGTCCTCCTGCCAGTTGGCGGAGAGGTCGTCGAGCCCGTTCCAGAATCCGACCGCGAGTCCGGCCGCGTAGGCCGCACCGAGCGCCGTGGTCTCCGCGACCACCGGGCGAACGACCGGCACGCCGAGGACGTCTGCCTGGAACTGCATGAGCGCATCATTCGCCACCATGCCGCCGTCGACCTTGAGCTCCGTGAGGTCCACGCCGGCGTCTGCGTTCACGGCATCCAGCACGTCACGCGTCTGGAAGGCGACCGCCTCGAGCGCCGCGCGGGCGATGTGGTTCTTGTTCGCGTAACGGGTGAGTCCGACGATCGCGCCTCGGGCGTCGGGACGCCAGTACGGAGCGAACAGACCGGAGAACGCCGGCACGATGTAGACCCCGCCGTTGTCCTCGACCTTGTCGGCCAGCTCCTCGACCTCGGGGGCCGACGAGATGATGCCGAGCTGGTCGCGCAGCCACTGGATCAGCGATCCGGTGACGGCGATCGAGCCCTCGAGGGCGTAATGCGTGGGCTGGTCGCCGAGCTTGTAGCCGACGGTGGTGAGCAGACCGTTCTTCGAGTGGACGATCTCCTCGCCCGTGTTGAAGATCAGGAAGCAGCCCGTTCCATAGGTGTTCTTGCTCTCGCCCTTCTGGAATGCCGCCTGACCGAACGTCGCCGCCTGCTGGTCACCCAGGATGCCGGCGATCGGGGTCTCGCGAAGCAGCGAGGAGTCCTCCGCCGCGCCGTAGACCTCCGAGGACGAGCGGATCTCCGGCATCATCGACCGCGGCACACCGAAGGCCTCGAGGATGTCGTCGCGCCATTCGAGCGTCTCGAGGTCCATGAACATCGTGCGCGACGCGTTGGTCACGTCGGTGACGTGCACGCCGCCGTCGACGCCACCGGTGAGGTTCCAGAGAACCCAGCTGTCGGTCGTGCCGAAGATCAGGTCGCCGGCTTCCGCCTTCTCACGGGCTCCATCGACGTTCTCCAGGATCCAGGCGATCTTCGTACCCGAGAAGTACGTCGCCAGGGGCAGTCCGACGATCGGCTTAAACCGCTCGACGCCGCCGTCAGCAGCCAGCCGGTCCACGATCGCCTGCGTGCGCGTGTCCTGCCACACGATCGCGTTGTAGGCGGGCTTTCCCGTGGTCTTGTCCCAGACCACCGCGGTTTCGCGCTGGTTGGTGATGCCCACTGCAGCGATGTCGTGGCGGGTGAGGTCGGCGCGGCTCAGAGCCAGGCCGATGACCTCCTGGACGTTGCGCCAGATCTCGGAAGCGTCGTGCTCGACCCAGCCGGCCTTCGGCAGGATCTGCTCGTGCTCCTTCTGGCCCGTCGCGATGATGCTGCCCTTCTTGTCGAAGATGATCGCGCGGCTCGAAGTGGTTCCCTGGTCGATGGCGAGGATGTAGTCAGCCATTGTGTTCTCCTTTGAATTCAGGTCGTTCAGGCGAGGTGCAGCAGGACGGGCGCTGCAGCGGCGGCGATCGCACCACCGATGAGCGGACCGACCACCGGGACCCACGAGTAGGACCAGTCGCTGGAGCCCTTGCCCTTGATCGGGAGGATCGCATGAGCGATACGCGGGCCGAGGTCACGTGCCGGGTTGATCGCGTAGCCGGTCGGGCCACCGAGGGAGGCGCCGATCGCGACCACGAGGAGTGCCACGGGGAGCGCGGTGAGCGGTCCGAGGCCGCCGGGGGTGCCGACCTCGATGTCGCCGTAGTCGGCGAACGCGAAGATCACGAACACGAGCACGAAGGTACCGATGATCTCGGTGACGAGGTTCCAGCCGTACGAGCGGATCGCGGGGCCGGTCGAGAACACGCCGAGCTTGTTGGCCGGGTCGGGCTCCTCATCGAAGTGCTGCTTGTATGCGAGCCACGTGACGATGGCACCGAGGATCGCTCCGACGAGTTCAGCGGCCGTGGCCGTCAGGAACATCACGAAGCTGATCTTGCCCGCGAGCAGCAGGCCGATGCCGACGGCCGGGTTGAGGATCGCACCGGAGTAGGCGGAGACGAGCACACCGGCGAAGACCGCGAGGCCCCATCCCCAGTTGACCATCAGGAAGCCGCCGCCGAAGCCCTTGTTCTTCGCGAGGGCCACGTTGGCGACGACACCACATCCGAGCAGCACGAGCATCGCTGTGCCGACCAGCTCGGAGAGGAAGTAGAGACCGAGATTCACATCAGCCATGTCTTCTTTGACCTTTCTTGTGTGTCGGGGCCCCTCTGCCCCGACACGTTATGGGAGTTGCGCCGCGAGGAGGGCGGCAGTCCGAGACCCCGTCAGCCGCGGGTGCGGGACGGGATATCGAGTCCGTGTCGTTCGTTCAGCAGCTGACGCGTCTGCTCGAGCTCGGCGTCGTGACGCGAGCGATCCCAGCCGAGCATCGGCGCGAGCGCGTCCGCGATCTCGTCGAGGACCTCGGCATCGGCGCCACCGGTGAACGCGATGCTGGTGCGACGCAGGACGACATCCTCGAGGCGCGCCACCATCTCGTTCTGCACCATCCACTCGAGTTCGCGCGTGGAGAGGTCGCCGCCGGCAAGCGGAGCGTCCGTTCCCTGCTCGACGTACTCCCAGACCTGGGCGGCCCGGGTGCCGTAGCGGGCGAGCAGCTGATCGGCGCGGGCACCGGCGCCGGGAAGGTTCTCCTGGATCCAGATGCGCTTGGCCTTCTCGGTACGCGGGAACTCCCGGCCGCCGCCGATCGCGCGTCCTGCGGTGGAGACGGTCCGGGTGCGGTCGATGAGGCCGAGCACGACATCGGAGAGCGATTCGCCGAGCGCGCGGAACGTCGTCCACTTTCCGCCGACGAGGCTCACGAGCGGGACTGCGCCCTTCTCGTCGACCTCGATGCGATAGTCGCGGGAGACGAATCCGGGAGCGGTGTCCTCATGGCGCGGCAGCGGACGGATACCAGAGAACTTGTACACGATCTGGTCGCGTGCCACGGGGATCGTCGGGAAGACGTGGTGGATCAGGTCGAAGAAGTAGTCGACCTCCTCCTCGGTGCACACCGGGACCTCGCGCGGGTCGGCATCGATGTCGGTGGTGCCGACCAGGACACGTCCCTTGAGCGGGTAGATGAGCACGATGCGCCCGTCGGAGTGCTCGAAGAAGATCTCGCGCCCCCGCGTCGCCTCGAGCAGCTCGGGGTGATCCAGCACGATGTGCGAGCCCTTGGTGCCGCCCATGAAGCGGGTATCTGTTCCCAGCGCGTCATTGGTCAGGTCGGTCCAGGGACCGGAGGCGTTGACGACCACGTCGGCCCGCACCGTGAACTCCGTGCCGCTCTCGCGATCGCGGAGGACGACCTTGTCGCCGTCGCGGGCGATGGCCTCGACGTAGTTGAGAGCGTGCGCTCCCGGGTGCGCCGTGCGTCCGTCCTGCAGCACGTCGAGCGCGAGGCGCTCGGGGTCGTGCATCGAGGCGTCGTAGTACGTGGCGGTGTACTTGATCTTCGGGTCGAGCGAGGGAAGCTCGGCGAGAGACTTCTTGCGACCGAGGAAGCGATGGCGAGGCACCATCCCTCCGTCACGGGAGAAGGTGTCGTAGATCGTGAGGCCGACCTTGATCAGGAACGCGCCCCGTTCCTGAGGCTTTCCGCTCTTGTGCGTGAGGAAGCGCAGGGGAGCGGAGAGGATGCCTGAGAAGGTCGAGTAGATCGGGATGGTCGTCTGCAGCGGCTTGACGTAGTGCGGAGCGATCTTGAGCAGGCCGTTGCGCTCCTCGACGGACTCGCGCACGAGCCGGAACTCACCGTTCTCGAGGTAGCGGATCCCGCCGTGGATCATGTGGCTCGATGCGGAGGATGCGCCGGAGGCGAAGTCCCCTCGCTCGACGAGCACGACATCGACGCCCTGCAGAGCCAGGTCGCGGAACGTGGAGATGCCGTTGATCCCCCCGCCGATGACGAGGACGCTGGTGCGTCCGGATTCACGGACGGCGCGAATCTCCGCGCGCTCCGCTGACGAGTGTGTCGAATCGATCATCGTCGACCCTCTCTTCCTTACTTGCCAACCAGCATCGACCTGTGTGACATCCCGCGCAAGCCCACTGCACATATGTGCAAGGATCGAGGGCGAGGAGGTCATCATGGCCGGTGCAAGCGCGGAATCCCGCGACAGCAAGCTGATCGCGGCGCTCACCGCCGCGCAGCTCTACTACATGCAGGACAAGACGATGGAAGTCATCGCGAAAGAGCTCGGCACGTCCCGGTCCTCGGTCTCGCGGCTGCTGAGCTTCGCGCGGGAGAGCGGACTGGTCGACATCCGGATCAACTCCCCGCTCGAGCGCCTCGGCATGCTCGAGCATCGGATTCGCGACAGACATCGGGTGGCGGCGCACGTCGTGCCGATGCCGGAGATCCTCAGCGAGGTCGAACGTCTCGAGCGAGTCGCGCTCACCGCCGGCCGGCTGCTGTCGCAGTTCGTCGATTCGAACATGGTGATCGGCGTCGCGTGGGGCTCGACCATCAGTGCGGTCAGTCGCGGGCTCACGCAGAAGGAGACCCACAACACGACCTTCGTGCAGCTCAACGGGGCCGGGAACACGCAGACGACCGGTGTGGAGTACTCCAGCGACATCCTGCAGCGGTTCGGCAGCGCCTTCGGCGCCCAGGTGCAGCAGTTCCCCGTTCCCGCGTTCTTCGATGACCCTGCCACGCGCGAGGCCATGTGGCGTGAGCGCAGCACTCGTCGTGTGCTCGATCTGCAGGCGAAGATGGACGTCGCCGTGTTCAGCCTCGGCTCGCCCGCCGCCGAGGTTCCGAGTCGGGTCTACGTCGGGGGCTATCTCGGACGCGATGACTATCGCAGCCTTCGGGAGGACCACGCCATCGGCGACGTCGCGACGGTGTTCTTCCGTTCCGACGGGTCCTGGCGCGACATCCGTGTTAATGCCAGAGCCACGGGCCCCGGCCTCGATCGTCTGCGTCGCGTCCCGCGTCGCGTGTGCGTCGTCTCGGGAATCCCGAAGCTGGTGAGTCTCCGCGCGGCCCTGGCCGCTGGCCTGATCACGGATGTCGTCCTGGACGAAGGGCTCGCGAGGCGCCTCGTCGAGGACTGAGCTCACTGCCCTCGACTGCTAGGGCTCGTCGGTGGAGGACTCCGGTCCGGAGCGGAACTCGCGGATCAGGTGGTGCACCACCGCTGAGAGGTCGCCCCCCGCGGCATCCGCCACCGCGAGTTGTCGCGCGTAGCTCGCGCCTCCCTCCAGGATCGTGGCGATGCCGCCGAACTCGCGACCGCAGCCGAGCTCGACGGCTGTCGGGGTGAGGGCTTCGAGCGTCTCCGCCAGATGCTCGCGCACCGGGCGCTGCGTGCCGTCGGCGTCGACGATCACGCGGGCCTCCAGCCCGTAGCGCGCGGCGCGCCACTTGTTCTCGCGGTGGAACCAGGCGGGGAGCTCCGGAAGCGTCTTCCCCTCGTCGAGCTGTCGCGAGAAGTCCTCGACGAGCACCTGGACGAGGGCCGCGACCGATGCCAGTTCCGGCAGGGTGGAGAGTCCGTCGCACGCGCGGACCTCGATGGTGCCCCAGCGCGGAGCGGGACGGATGTCCCAGCGCACCTCCGTCGCGTCGGCCATGACACCTGTGCGCACCATGTCATCGAGGTAGGACTCGTACTGCGACCAGTCGTGCAGCGGCCACGGCAGGCCGGCGGTGGGAAGCTGCTGGAACACGAGTGCGCGGTTGGAGGCATATCCGGTGCGTTCTCCCGCCCAGAACGGGCTCGACGCCGCCAGCGACTGCAGGTGCGGGAGGAACCCGGCGAGAGCGTTGATGATGGGGAAGACCTTGCGCTGGTCCTCGACGCCGATGTGCACGTGGATTCCCCAGATCATCATGTTGCGTCCCCACCACTGGGTGCGCTCGATCAGTGTGTGGTAGCGCGACTTGTCCGTCACCTGTTGGTCGTACCACTGCGCGAAGGGGTGGCTTCCGGCCGAGAGCAGCTCGACACCCGCCGGATCGGTCGCGGCCCGCACCGCGGTGATGGCGTTCGCGATGTCGTCGACCGCATGAGCCACCGAATCGCCGATCCCGCTCGTGACCTCGATCGTGTTGGTGAGCAGTTCGCCGGTGACCGTATGACGCTCATCGGCGCTCTCGGCCTCGAGCGCGGCGAGAAGTTCGGGGGCGCGACCGACGAGGTCACCGCTCGCGGGGTCCGCGAGCATGATCTCCCATTCGAGGCCGACGGTGGACCGGGGGGAGGAGGCGAACTCGAGCTTCACCCGCACAGTCTGGCACGCGAGGCGCGCGACACGGCAACGCCGGTTTCGCCACGTTTCGCGCCTGGCGCGCGCATCTGGCAGAATAGAGGGCTGGACCACCTGCTCGACCCTCTATCCAGCAGGTGTCCACACTCATTTGAGCTTCCGCCGGGTGTGCACCCCACTCTCCAGGCGACCGGTTCGTTTCCTTCCACACAATTCAGGAGAATCGTGGCTGTCAAGATTCGTCTCAAGCGCCTGGGCAAGATCCGTGCGCCGTACTACCGCATCGTCGTCGCCGACTCGAAGACCAAGCGCGATGGTCGCGTGATCGAGGAGATCGGCAAGTACCACCCCACCGAGGAGCCCTCGTTCATCGAGGTCGACTCCGAGCGGGCGCAGTACTGGCTCTCCGTCGGCGCGCAGCCGACCGAGCAGGTCGCCGCCATCCTCAAGATCACGGGCGACTGGGGCAAGTTCAAGGGCGACAAGGACGCGAAGTCCACGCTCAAGGTCGCCGAGCCGAAGGTCCCCTTCGAGATCGACGCGTCCAAGAAGTCCGTCGTCAAGCCCAAGGTCGAGAAGAAGGCCGAGGCTCCCGCGGAGGAGGCTCCCGCCGCGGCCGACGCGGAGGCCGCTGAGGCTCCCGCAGCAGACGCAGAGTAATCCGTCGTGCTCGCCGCCGCGCTCGAACACATCGTCAAGGGGATCGTCGATCACCCGGAGGATGTTCGCATCAACGAATCCACGTCGCCGCGAGGCGACCTCCTCGAGGTGCGCGTGCACCCCGATGATCGTGGACGCGTGATCGGGCGCGGCGGCCGCACTGCGAAGGCCCTTCGTACCCTCGTCAACGCACTCGCTGACGGGCGTCGGGTCCGCGTCGATGTCGCGGACGACTGACGTGGTGCCGAAGGACCGCAATCAGGGCAAGAACCAGCTGCGTGTCGGACGCCTCGTCAAGGCGCACGGACTCAAGGGTGGGCTCAAGCTCGAGCTGTACACGGACAATCCCGAGGGTCGTTTCACCCCCGGCGCCGGATTCACGTTGCAGGTGCCCGAGGCATCTCCGTGGCACGGCAAGCAGATCACGGTGCGCGAGTACCGCGTGATGAACGGCAATCCCGTCGTCTTCTTCGAAGACGTCGACGACCGTGACGCTGCCGACAGCCTCGTCAGGGCGATCCTGTGGATCGACCAGGACGCCGACGAGGTCGAGGACGACGCATGGTTCGACCATCAGCTCGTCGGACTCGATGTCGTCCGAGACGACACGGTCATCGGGCGGGTCGTAAGGGTGGAACACTTCCCGGCACAGGATCTCCTCATCGTCAAGGCCGGCGAAGACGAGGTCATGGTTCCGTTCGTCGCCGCCATCGTCCCGACCGTCGATGTGCAGGCGGGCCGCGTCATCGTGACGCCGCCGCCGGGACTCTTCGAAGAGATCGCGGACGCCGAGCCGCAGGTCGCCCCGGACGCCGACGCGTCCGAGTGACCGCTGATACGGTTCCTCCGTGCGCATCGACGTCCTCTCCATCTTCCCGTCCTACTTCGACGGCCTGACGCTGTCCCTGCTCGGCAAGGCGCAGAGCACGGGTCTCATCGACCTTCGTGTGCGAGACCTGCGGGACTGGGCCTCGGATCGTCACCGGACGGTGGACGACACGCCGTACGGCGGCGGCGCCGGCATGGTCATGAAGCCGGAGCCCTGGGGGCTCGCGCTCGACGAGATCGCCGGTTCCTCCGACACCGAGGACGGGCAGCGACCGACCATCATCTTCCCGTCGCCGGCGGGGGAGGTCTTCACCCAGAAGACCGCACGTGAGTTGGCGACCCGTGAGCATCTCGTGTTCGGCTGCGGTCGTTACGAGGGCATCGACGAACGCGTGTTCGAGTTCGCCGCCGATCTCGGCGAGGTCCGGTTGATCAGCCTCGGCGACTACGTCCTCAACGGGGGCGAGGTCGCGACCATGGCGATGATCGAGGCGATCGGCCGACTCATCCCCGGTGTCGTCGGCAACCCCGAGAGCCTCGTCGAGGAGTCGCACGAGGACGGACTCCTGGAGTATCCGTCCTACACGAAGCCCGCGTCATGGCGTGAGCGTGCCGTGCCGGACGTCCTGCTCAGTGGCAATCATGCCGCAATCGCCGCCTGGCGTCGCGAGCAGCAGTTCGTGCGGACCAGAACCCGTCGACCCGACCTGCTTGCGGAGGGCGAAGCCCCGTCCTCGTGATCGACCGGAAGAACTGATTACCGTCGGGCCCGCCGTCAGCGTCCGCCTCAGAGAATCCGCTCGGACCGGCGTTCGATATCGAAGACCACACCGTGCGGATGCCGCAGACCGAGCGCACTCGATGCGTCCAGTCCTCGTAACTCCGCGCGCAGCATGCGTCCGATCATCTCGTGGCTCACGAGCAGGGGGACGCCCTCGGCCGCCCACCCGCAGTTGCTGAGCGCCTTCCGCGCCCGAGACCGGGCCTGCGCGTAGCTCTCCCCGCCCGGGAATGCCCAGCCATAACGGTTGGCGGCACGTTCCTCTCTGGCGGTCGGGTAGACGTCGTCGATCTCTTCCCATGTCATCCCGGCGAGCTCACCGTGGTCGACCTCTGCGAGCTCCGGCACCTCGATCAGTTCCGCTCCTATCCGATCGGCGATGATGATCGCCGTCCGCATCGCTCTGCCGAGAGGGCTGGTGCACACGGTGAGCACGTGAGCGCCCACGAGGCGGTCCGCGATCGCGCGGGCTTGGGCGACGCCGGCTTCTGTCAGTGGAGAGTCGAGCTGGCCTTGGAGTCGGTGCTCGACGTTCCACGCGGTCTGCCCGTGCCGAGCCAGGAGCACACGCTCCGGCACATGACGGTCCTGCGGAATCATGGATTCAGAATGGCATACGCCGCGGTTCCCGGGCCCGCGGGTTGTGAGATGAGCCTTGGTAGCGTCGAGTCACGCCTGAACATGCGCTCGCAAGGTCGTTCGAGATCATCGGTGACGATGACGACAGATACCGCCCCGGATTTCCGGAGGCAGCGGCGGCCATGATCGTTCCGACAACCGTCGACGTCGGGCTGGTCCTGGGTGCCGGGACCGGCAAGTTCACCGAATGCTCGTCGATCGTGCGCGGCGCACGGTGGCCGTGGAGCCGTCGGAGCGCATGCTGCAGGTGCTGCGAGTCAAACTCCCCGACGTGGAAGCTCAGATCGGAGCAGCGGAGCGGATACCGCTCGGGGATGCATGAGTGGACGTCGTCACTGTTGCCCAGGCGTTCCACTGGTTCGATCGTGACGCGGCCTGCGACGAGATCGCTCGCGTGCTGGTCCCCCCGAGGGGCGCTCGGGCTGCTCTGGAATCGCTCCGATCCGACGTGCACCTGGGACCGGGCTTGTCACCGCATCGCTCATCCGGCGGTGTCCGAGGCCGACGCGACGACCGACGGTACGGCTGAAGAGCTTCCCCATTTCGAACTCGTCCGCCGGGAGGAGATCCATTGGGCCGAGCGCATCTCGCGCGAACGCTATCTTCGTCGATGGGCGACGGTGAGCAGCCTGCTCGTCGCCGAGGAGTCGACGCGTGCGCGGATGCTGGGGGAGATCGGGGCGGTGCTCGACAGTTCAGTGGACACCTGTGGAAGAGAGATGCTCGACCTTCCGCAGGTCACGGACGTCTACGTCTACCGCCGCGCCCGAGAGAACGGCCGCACTCGATCAGTCGACGCCGAGGAACGACCGGTCCGTGAGGATGAGGGGCCCATCGTCGGTGATGGCGATCGTGTGCTCCGAGTGCGCGCCGCGGGAGCCGTCGACGCTGCGCAGAGTCCATCCATCCGGGTCCGTGACCAGTTCGTCGGTCGTCGCAAGGAACCAGGGCTCCAGCGCGAGCACCAGGCCCGCACGCAGCGGGAAGCCCCGTCCGGCGCGGCCGTCGTTCGGGACATGCGGATCCCCGTGCATCGTGCGCCCCACGCCGTGTCCGCCGAAGTCGGTGTTGATCGAGTAGCCGTCACCGTGGGCGATGGCAGCGACCGCTGACGAGATGTCGCCGATGCGGTTACCGACCGTCGCGGCATCGATCGCTGCCACCAAGGCTCGCTCGGTGGTGTCGATGAGTCGGAGGTCTTCTTCGCGCGCGGTCCCGACGACGAACGAGACTGCGGAGTCCGCGACCCATCCGTCGACGGAGACGGCGAAGTCGAGGGTGACGAGGTCACCGTCGCGCAACGTGTAGTCGTGGGGGAGCCCGTGCAGGACGGCGTCGTTGACCGAGGTGCAGATGACCTTGCCGAACGGGCTCGCACCGAACGAGGGGTGGTAGTCGATGTAGCAGGACTCGGCTCCGGCTTTGCGGATCATGTCGTGTGCGCGTCGATCGATCGAGAGGAGATTGGTCCCGACCTTCGTCTCGTCGCGCAGCGTCGCCAGGGTCTCAGCCACGAAGCGCCCTGCGGCGCGCATCTCATCGATCTCGGCGGGGGTGCGCAGTTCGATCATCGGGTGTCCTCTCGTCATCTCTATTCTCCCTGATCCCGCACCGGCGGATCCCCGACCGCTCTCAGCGAACACCGGGACACGCGGGGACGCAGCGACGTACGATCTGAGCATGTGGTTGCGACAGGCCTTCTTCCGCTGGCTCCTTCCGGCGGCGTTCCTGCTGCCGCTCTGGCTGCTGATCGGGTGGGGAGTCTTCCAAGGCGGCTGGTCGATCCTCTGGGTGCTGCTCATTGCGATGCCGTCCGTCTTCCTGGGCCAGCTCCTGCTGACGCTGCTCACGCGTTCACGGCCGTCCGTCCGCATCGAGCGTGCCGTCTCCTGGTGGGACGTGGCGGGGTTCACCGTGTGGAACGGGCTCACGATCGCCGTCGGATTCTTCATCGACGGGGCGTTCCCCTGGTTGCTCACCGGTGCGATCGTGGCGGGGATCGCCCTGATCTGGTTGCAGCTGTGGCAGCTGTGGAACGAGGCGAAGGGAAGCGGTACCCGACTGCGCGAGACCATCACGTGGTCCACGATCCCGACGGTCGATGAGCCGGCACCGCCGACGCGCGCGCACGAGGTCATCGTGGTGCGGGAGACCGATTCCCGCGACTGACGTCGTCGTTTTGGCCGGGCGCCGTATCCGTGGCAGAATGAATGTTTGTGCTGTGACCGGCTCTGCCACAGGGGAGCCCGCGGACGCGTCTGCTCCGTACAGCTCACTCCTTTTCTTGTTCCTTTGAATACATGCATGCGACCTGTGGCGGGTGCAGAGAGAGACGATCATGCAGATCCTCGACGCCGTCGACGCGGCTTCCCTCCGTTCGGACATCCCGGACTTCTTCCCCGGTGACACCGTCAAGGTGCACGTCAACATCACCGAGGGCAGCCGCTCTCGTATCCAGGTCTTCCAGGGCGTCGTCATCGGTCGCCAGGGCGACAGCGTGCGCGAGACCTTCACGGTCCGCAAGATCAGCTTCCAGGTCGGCGTCGAGCGTACCTTCCCGGTGCACTCCCCGGTGATCGACCACATCGAGGTCGTCACCCGCGGTGACGTGCGTCGCGCGAAGCTCTACTACCTCCGCCAGCTGCGCGGCAAGAAGGCGAAGATCAAGGAGAAGCGCGACCGCTGAGTCGCAGCATCTCCACAGCACCCCGGGACACGACGTCCCGGGGTGCTTTGTTCTCCCACCGGTGTGCGAACCTAGATACCGTCGCCGCACGACGGTGCATGATCGTGAAGGAACCTGATGACCGAATCCCCGTCCGCGCCCACGTCCAGACGTCGTCGCGGGTTCCTCGTATTCCTTCGCGACGTCCTGGTGATCGTCGTGATCGCCGCGCTGGTCTCGTTCGTGGTGAAGACCTTCGTCGTGCGTTCGTTCTACATCCCCTCCGCATCGATGGAACGTACCCTGTTGATCAACGACCGCATCCTGGTCGATGAGCTCACGCCGCGATGGACCGATTACGAGCGGGGCGACGTGGTCGTCTTCAAGGATCCGGGCGGGTGGCTCGACGGTCAGCCGCAGACCCCCGCACAGCCGCCGCTCGTCGAGGCCGTCGATTGGGTGCTGAACTTCGTGGGCATCTCCGCGACGGACTCGCAGGACCACCTGGTCAAGCGCGTGATCGGTCTGCCGGGCGATCATGTGGTGTGCTGCAACGCACTCGGCCAGATCACGATCAACGGCGCGCCCATCGACGAGCTCAGCTACCTCAATCTGCCTCCCGGGGACACGGCCGCGTCCAACGAGCCCTTCGATGTCGTGGTCCCGGAGGATTCCGTCTGGCTGCTCGGAGACAACCGCGATCGTTCTCGTGACGCCCGTGCGCACCAGGATCTCCCCAGTGGCGGATTCGTGCCGATGGAGAACATCGTGGGAAAGGCGTTCCTCACGACGTGGCCGCTGAACAGGCTGGGACCGATCGACGGGCACCACGAGATCTTCAACGGCGTCCCGGATCCGGAATGACCGTCGTCGCACCGAAACTCACTCTCGAGAGGCGCCTCCTCGGTGAGTGCGAGGTGATCATCTCGCTCGACGAGGTCGGCCGAGGGGCACTCGCGGGTCCTGTCGCCGTGGGCGCAGCCGCGATGAATGCCGCAGGCGCGCGTCGGCGTGTGCCGGAAGGCCTCCGCGACTCCAAGCTCGTGACGGAGAAGCGCAGACCTGAGGTCGCAGCACGCGCAGCCGCATGGGTGCAGGCGTCGGCCGTCGGGTGGGCGAGTGCGGAGGAAGTCGATGAGGTCGGCATCATGCGGGCGCTCGGTCTTGCCGCGTCGCGTGCGGTGCAGGCCGTCGCGGATCAAGGGGTCGCACTCGAGGACGCTCTCGTGCTGCTCGACGGTAACCATGACTATGTGTCGAAGGTGCATCCGGTGCCGCTCCACGTGCGCCCGGTGATCAAAGCCGACCGGGACTGCGCCTCCGTCTCCGCGGCGTCCGTGATCGCGAAGGTCGCGCGGGACCAGCACATGGCGGAGCTCCACGAGACGTATCCCGCGTATCAGTGGAACCGCAACAAGGGGTATGCCAGCCTCGAGCATCGCGACGCGATCCGCGCCATCGGGCTCTCCCGCTACCACCGCGCGTCGTGGGCGATCGCCGACGTTCCCACCCTTTTCTGAGTCGACCGCGGCGCGCGTGGCCGACCGCCGGATGACGCACCCCGGTGTTCGCGACTCTAGGATGGACACATCATGGATGAGGAAGCCTTCGACGACTACGACCGCGAGCTCGAGCTGGCACTGTTCCGGGAGTACCGGGATGTGGTGTCGCAGTTCCAGTACGTCGTGGAGACCGAGCGGCGGTTCTATCTGGCGAACGAGGTCAACGTCGTCCGTCGTGACACCGAGCATGATTTCTATTTCGAGATCTCGATGACCGACGTCTGGGTGTGGGACATCTACCGAGCTGACCGCTTCGTGAAGGCCGTGCGAGTGCTGACATTCAAAGACGTCAACGTCGAGGAGCTGCAGCGCCGGGAGTTCGAGCTCCCTCAGGAGCTCTCGCTCGACGGCGAGTGACGGCGCCTCTCGACGGCGCATCTCGGGGAGCCCCCTCGGCGCGTTGCGGATCTCGGTGTTCCTGCACCCCGCACTGCAAGTTCGAGTTCTCCCCAACCATCGGGGTTGTGCGTCGGCGCCGGCCGCGTGCGATCCGCGTGCGCGTGAAGCTGGCCGTATGGCAGCGAAGGACGAGCTCGGAAGAGCAGGGGAAGAGCGGGCCGCTCAGCATCTGAGGCGTCGCGGGTACACCGTGCTCGCGAGGAACTGGCGGTGTGCGCAGGGAGAGATCGATATCGTCGCCGTGTGCGACCACCACCTCGCGGTGGTCGAGGTCAAGACGAGACGGACCGCTGTCTACGGGCACCCGTTCGAGGCCATCGACGCTCGCAAGCGACGTCGGCTCTGGCAGCTCGCTCAGGCATGGGCGACGGAGAATCCGGAGGAGGCGCGAGGGCGCGTGATCCGGCTCGAAGCGATCGGCATCATCGGGTCCGATCCGGCTTCCGGCTCGCTCGAGCACCTCGTGGACATCGCGTGACGACCTCGCGTACCTGGGCGGTCGCGCTCACCGGCGTCGATGGGCATCTCGTCGAGGTCGAAGCCGACATGTCGAACCAGACACCGGAGTTCCGGATCATCGGGCTCCCGGACAAGTCCCTCGGCGAAGCCGTCCAGCGCGTGCACAACGCCTGCAAGAACGCCGGGCTGGATCTTCCGCGGCGACGGCTCACGGTGAATCTGTCGCCGGCGAGCCTCCCCAAGCACGGCGCCGGGTTCGACCTGGGGATTGCCATGGCCTGCCTCGCCGCAGGCGGTGTCATCTCACCGCGGTCGATCTCGGCGACGGTCCACATCGGCGAGCTGGGTCTCGACGGCAGGATCCGGCCGGTGCCCGGGGTTCTACCGGCGGTGTTCGCAGCGGCACGCGCCGGATTCGAATCGGTGATCGTGCCACGGGGAAACGAAGCCGAGGCACGTCTGGTACCGGGTGTCGATGTGCGCGCAGCCGCTTCACTCGCAGAGGTCGCGGTCTGGCACGGTGCCGATGTCGAAGTGCCCGATGTGGAGGCGGTCGTGCTGGCATCAGCCCGGAGCGGACCACGTGACACGCTCGACCTCGCCGATGTCGTCGGTCAGGAGGATGCCGTGGAAGCGTTGATCGTCGCCGCTGCCGGGGGTCATCATCTGCTGTTGAGCGGACCTCCAGGCGCGGGGAAGACGATGCTCGCGCGCAGGCTTCCGGGCATCATGCCGTCCCTCACGGAGCAGGAGGCACTCGAGGTCGCGTCGGTGCGGTCACTCAGCGGAGAGCCCGTCGCAGCGCTCGATGTGCTCCCGCCGATCGAGGCGCCGCATCACAGCGCGTCTGTCGCATCGCTGGTCGGAGGGGGCTCGCGCACGGCGCGACCGGGAGCGATCGCACGCGCCCACCGCGGTGTGCTGTTCCTGGACGAGGCCGCCGAGTTTTCCCGGGTCGCACTCGATGCGCTCCGACAACCGCTCGAATCCGGGGCGATCGAGGTGCATCGGGCGGGATTCACCGCCACGTTTCCCGCAAGATTCCAGTTGCTGCTCGCTATGAATCCCTGTCCGTGCGGGAACCACGGTGTCCGCGGCGCGGAGTGCATCTGCCCACCCATGTCGATCAGGCGATACTCCACGCGCTTGTCCGGACCGCTTCGCGACCGTATCGACATCGATCTGCAGGTGAGTCGTGTCGCGGCATCGCGAGCGATGAGCGATCATTCCCCGTCGATGACGACGGCGCAGGCTCGAAAACGCGTCGCTGCGGCCCGAGAACGAGCGGCCCGTCGGTGGAGGAGTACGCGGTGGCGGCGCAATGCAGAAGCGCCGGGGACCAGTCTGCGTCAGGGGGCACTCCGACTGGCTCCTGCGGTGCGCGCTCCACTCGATCGAGCCCTCGAGCGCGGCGCCCTCACGCTCCGTGGATACGATCGCGTTCTGCGCGTGGCCTGGACGATGGCAGATCTGGCGGAGCTCGATCGCCCCGGGATCGACGAGGTCGGACGGGCGCTGCTTCTCCGAAGGGGGCTCCCGCGATGATGGACGTCCTCCTCGCTGATTCCGAGATCCTCGCCTTCGCCCGCACCCTCCATCCCGGTGATGAGCTGGCCGACTGCGTCGCGCGTGTCGCCTGGTCTGTGATCGCCGAGCCCGGCGATGCGGTGGCCGGATCGTTGATCGAATCGCTCGGTGCAGCGGATGCGCTTTCTCTTGCTGTGGGAGATTCGTCGCCGCTCCTCCCTCCGGGCGGTGCCAGCGCCACGTCGACGCGCGCGCTGGTCGACGGTCGCGCCCGCTGGCGTCCACGCGCCGATCCTCGGGCGGTCATGGCCGCTCTTCGCGGAGCTGTCGCCGTGCGAGCGCAGCTCGTGATCCCGGGAGACGCCGCATGGCCCCGCGGTCTCACGGATCTCGGCCCCCACGCCCCGAGCGTGCTGTGGGTGCGCGGCCGCGTGGAGTTGCTCGTCCGCGAGCCCCGAGTCTCGATCGTCGGGGCTCGAGCCTGCAGCGGGTACGGCGAGCACGTGGCGACCGAACTGGCGGGTGACCTCGCGGCCGCCGGCGCCGTGATCGTCTCCGGTGGTGCCTACGGGATCGATGGGGCCGCGCATCGTGCCGCACTCGGCGTTAAGGGCGCCACGATCGCGATCCTCGCCGGCGGCGTGGACCGCGCATATCCTGCCGGCCATCAGAGTCTCCTGCGTCAGATCGCGGAACGAGGGGCTCTCGTGAGTGAGCCGCCGTGTGGGACGGCGCCCACCAAGTGGCGGTTCCTCGCTCGAAACCGTTTGATCGCGGCGCTCGGCCATGCGACGGTCGTCGTCGAGGCGGGGTGGAGAAGTGGATCGCTGAACACCGCGGGCCACGCGGCCTCTCTCGGTCGCCCACTCGGCGCCGTGCCCGGTGCAGTGACGTCTGCCTCGTCGGCGGGGTGTCATCGTCTGCTCCGCGAGTACGACGCACACTGTGTGACCTCCGCGCAGGAGGTGAGGGAGTTGTACGGCGCGATCCACGAAAGCGTCGAGGAGGACGGGTCCGGGCGGGACTCGAGCCACAGCCGCGTGCTCGATGCGTTGGGTACCCGGACGCGTCTGTCCCTAGACGAGGTGGCGCGTCGCTCCGGCCTGTCTCCTGATCGGGTTCGGGCCGTACTCGGGCTCCTTCATCTCGAGGGCGACGTCGCGCACGACGACGGAGGGTGGCATCGTCAGCGCCCCGCGAGAGCGTCGGCTTCCCGTGCACGATGAACGGCGAGGCTGCCGCGGACAGAGCATGCGCGGGGCAAGCTGGACTCATGGATCTCGCTGCCGCGACGGAGGCGTTCACCGAACACCTGGAGAAGGTGCGCCGGCTGTCCGCCGCGACCGTCAAGGCCTATCGCTCGGACCTGCGAGACCTCGACGCCGCGGCGGGTGGTGTTCCCCTTGAGTCGATCGACCTCGAGGTGCTTCGGGACTGGCTGTGGCGCGCCACTCAGCGTGGCGATGCCAGATCGACCCTCGCTCGCCGCGCCGCCACGGCCCGCTCCTTCTTCAATTGGGCTCAGGAGCAGGCGCTGATCACCCATGATCCGAGCCTGCGCCTGGTCGCCCCGAAGAGGGGGAGGACGTTGCCGACGGTCGCCTCGCGGGACGCGATGTCGACGCTTCTGGATTCTCACCGCGACGCCACCGAAGAGGGCGACCCGATCGCGCTGAGAGACCACGCCATCCTCGAGCTGCTGTACGGCTCCGGTATCCGTGTCTCCGAGCTCTGCGGACTGGACATCGACGATCTCGATCTCGACCGCGGGACGGCGCGAGTGCTGGGCAAGGGCGCGAAGGAGCGCATCGTGCCCTACGGCGCTCCGGCGCGCGACGCATTGTCGGCGTACCTGAGGCGCGGCAGGCCGGTACTCGTCGCGCGCGCCCGAACCTTCACCCCTGCTGTGATCCTGGGCAGCCGCGGTGGCAGGGTAGGGCCGCGGGCCGTATACGAACTCGTCGCACGGGTTCTCGCGCCGATCGTGGGCGCCGAGACGATCGGTCCTCACGCTCTGCGGCACACCGCGGCCACTCATCTGCTCGACGGGGGAGCCGATCTGAGGGCGGTCCAGGAGATCCTCGGACACGCCAGCCTCGGTACGACGCAGATATACACCCACGTCTCCACCGAGCGTCTGACGGCGACCTATCGACTGGCCCATCCCCGCGCATGATCTCTCGCTAAGCCCCCCGTCGCTCAGCGTGCTTCGCAGCAGGGGAGCAGGACGGCTCTCGGAACGTCGTCGAAGAGCAGCAGGGGATTGATGTAGTCGCCGTCCAGCCGCACGCCGAGGTGGAGGGAACCCGCGGCGGTGTGCCCACCGATATCCAAGACTCCGAGCGCCTGCCCGGCCGTGACGACATCACCCGCGACGAGCGTCGACCGAACGGGTTCGAGAGTCGTCACGAGGCCGCCGGTGTGGTCGATGGTGAGGAGCGGCCGATCCACCACGGTGCCGCGGAAGGCGACCACACCGTCCGCGGGGGCGGACACCTCTTCGCCGACCACGGCGGCCAGATCGACGCCGCGATGGCCGGCACCGTACTCGTGCGCGGGCGCGCGAAACGGAGCCGCGACAGCGCGAGGCCCGGCCACCGGCCAGCTCCAGCGAGGCCATTCGGTTGTCGAGGGAGCTTCCGCCGCCGCCACGGGAGCCGGCGCGGTGAGAGCGAGCAGCAGAGCGACGACGAGAAGGGAAAGGGCTCGGGGGACTGTGCGCATGGTGCGAGTCTGGTCGGGTGCACTCCGTCGCGGGCACCGGAATGGTCGGCCGCCGCGGGACACCGGAACAAGACCGGCGTGCGGCGTGAGGTGCAGGGAGAGTGCCCGCGCGATCCTGTATGCTGGGGGAGCACCTCGAAATCGAGGTGACTACGCGTGCCCAAAGCGATTCACTTCGCGGCATCCACTCCCACAGGTCCTTCTCCTCGATAAGGCGGGCGTGAGCCGGGCACCAGGAAGTCCGATCATCCGATCGGCTTGCAACCTCAACGGCGCAGAACCGCGCCAGAACCAGGAGACGACCATGGCTGTGGTCACCATCCGCCAGCTGCTCGACAGCGGCGTGCACTTCGGACACCAGACCCGTCGGTGGAACCCGAAGGTCAAGCGCTTCATCCTCACCGAGCGCAGCGGTATCCACATCATCGACCTGCAGCAGTCGCTGGGTTACATCGACAAGGCCTACGACTTCGTCAAGGAGACCGTCGCCCACGGTGGCACGATCCTCTTCGTCGGCACCAAGAAGCAGGCGCAGGAGATCCTCGCCGAGCAGGCGACCCGTGTGGGTCAGCCCTTCGTCAACCAGCGCTGGCTCGGTGGACTCCTCACCAACTTCCAGACGATCTCCAAGCGTCTCGCTCGTATGAAGGAGCTCGAGGAGCTCGACTACGAGGTCCCCGCGAACAGCGGCTTCACCAAGAAGGAGCTCCTGCTCAAGAAGCGCGAGCTCGACAAGCTGCACAAGTCGCTGGGCGGTATCCGCAACCTCACCAAGACGCCCTCGGCCATCTGGGTCGTCGACGCCAAACGTGAGCACCTCGCGATCGATGAGGCCAAGAAGCTCGGCATCCCCGTGATCGGCATCCTCGACACGAACGCCGACCCGGATGACTTCCAGTACCCGATCCCCGGCAACGACGACGCGATCCGCTCCGTCTCGCTGCTGACGCGCATCATCGCCGACGCCGCGGCCGAGGGCCTGCAGCAGAAGCACAACCCGGAGACCGGCGACGCCGAGCCGCTGGCCGACTGGGAGAAGGAGCTCCTCGAGACTCCCGCACAGGAGGTTCAGGAGTCCGCTGACGCCGCCGAGGTCGTTACGGCAGACGACGCCGCTGCCGTCGTCGAGACGCCCGCCGCCGACGAGACCGCTGCCGACGAGGCCGGTGCTGAGGCGCACGACGAGGCGATCGCCGCCGCTTCCGGTGAGGAGACCGCTGAGGTCGCCGCCGCCGAGGCTGCTGACGCCAAGTAATCCCTCGTACACACACCTAACGAAGCAAGGAGCCACCACACATGGCCAACTTCACCATCGCTGACCTCAAGGCGCTGCGTGAGCAGCTCGGCACCGGAATGGTCGACACCAAGAAGGCGCTCGAGGAGGCTGACGGAGACGTCGCGAAGGCCACCGAGATCCTGCGTCTCAAGGGTGCGAAGGGCAACGCGAAGCGCGCTGACCGTTCCACGAGCGAGGGACTGATCGTCGCTCGCGAGCAGGACGGCGCCGTGACGCTCATCGAGCTCGCCTGCGAGACCGACTTCGTCGCGAAGAACGAGCGCTTCATCGCGCTGGCCGACAAGGTCGCCGACGCCGCAGCAGCGGTCAAGGCCGACTCGGTCGACGCCGCCCTCGCCGCCTCTGCCGGCGACAAGAGCGTCGAGCAGGTCATCTCCGAAGAAGCCGCGATCATCGGCGAGAAGGTCGAGCTGCGCCGCGTGCGCACGATCACCGGCGACAAGGTCGAGGTCTACCTGCACCGCACGAGCAAGGACCTTCCGCCGCAGATCGGCGTCGTCGTCGCCTACTCGGGTGACGATGCCGAGACCGCGCGCAGCATTGCGCAGCACATCTCGTTCGCCAACCCGTCCTACCTGTCGCGTGAAGACGTGCCGGCTGACGCGGTCGAGAAGGAGCGCGAGATCGTCACTGAGATCTCCCGCAACGAGGGCAAGCCGGAAGCGGCTCTCCCGAAGATCGTCGAAGGCCGCGTCTCTGCGTTCATCAAGCAGGTCGCCCTGCTCGAGCAGGACTATGCCAAGGACAACAAGCTGTCGGTCGCCCAGGTGGCGAAGGACGCCGGTATCACCGTGACGGACTTCGCGCGCTTCAAGGTCGGCGCGTAGCACCGTCGAAGGGGTTCGGATCGCCAAGATCCGAACCCCTTCTTCATGCCCACGAGGCACTATCTTGAATCGGGACGAGAGGACACCCACCCATGACTGAACGCACCGGACGCCGACGCGTCCTTCTCAAGCTCTCCGGAGAGGCATTCGGAGCGGGACAGCTGGGTGTCAGTCCCGACGTGGTCTCGCAGATCGCCCGTGACATCGCTGCTGCGGTGGACCGTGTCGAGGTCGCGATCGTCGTCGGCGGGGGCAACTTCTTCCGCGGCGCAGAACTGAGCCAGCGGGGCATGGACCGCGGTCGCGCCGACTACATGGGCATGCTCGGCACGGTCATGAACGCGCTCGCCCTGCAGGACTTCCTCGAGCAGGCCGGGGCCGCCACCCGCGTGCAGTCCGCCATCTCGATGACGCAGGTCGCCGAGCCGTACATCCCGCGCCGGGCCGAGCGTCATCTCGAGAAGGGGCGGGTCGTGATCTTCGGTGCCGGGGCCGGCCTCCCGTACTTCTCCACTGACACCGTCGCAGCACAGCGCGCGCTCGAGATCGGCGCGGACGAGGTCCTCGTCGCCAAGAACGGCGTCGACGCCATCTACACCGCCGACCCCAACAAGCATGCCGACGCTGAGCGCATCGAGCGCGTCACCTATCGCGATGCACTCCAGCGTGGTCTCAAGGTCGTCGACTCGACCGCCTTCAGCCTGTGCATGGACAACAGCATGGACATGCGCGTGTTCGGCATGGAGCCCGCCGGGAACGTGACCCGTGCGCTCCTCGGCGAGCCGATCGGAACCCTCGTCACCGCCTGAGTGTGTGACACGGCGGAGACGACTTCGCCCGATAGAATTTGCAGAACACCCCGACGATAGGAGTCACCGTGATCGCGGACGTCCTCGCTGAAACCACCACTCGCATGAACCGGGCGGTCGAAGCTGCCAAGGAGGACTTCTCCACGGTGCGCACCGGTCGTGCGAACCCGCAGATGTTCCAGAAGGTCCTCGTGGACTACTACGGCACTCCCACGCCGATCGCCCAGCTCGCCTCGCTGGCGAACCAGGAAGCACGCACCCTCATCATCACGCCGTACGACAAGTCGGCGCTGAAGGCGATCGAACAGGCGATCCGCGACATGCCCAACCTCGGAGCCAACCCGACGAACGACGGCAACCTCGTTCGCGTGACGATGCCGGAGCTCACGGCCGAGCGCCGCAAGGAGTACGTCAAGCTCGTCAAGACCAAGGCTGAGGACGCGAAGGTCCACGTCCGTGGTATCCGTCGCAAGGCGAAGGACGAGCTCGATGCCCTCAAGAGCGAGCTCGGTGAGGACGAGATCGCGCGCGGCGAGAAGGAGCTCGACGTCCTGACGCGTCAGCACGTCGAGCTCATCGATGACGCGCTGAAGCGCAAAGAGGCAGAACTCCTCGAGGTGTAGTCGGGATGTCTGACGAAACGCGAGATGCCGACGACGATGGGCCGTTCACGCGTCACGGCGCGAACGGGACGACCCCATCCGACGGCGTCCCGCTCGTTGACGCCGCGTTCCCGTCTTTCGACGCGGCTGCCGTCCCTCCGCGCCCACCGCTTCCCGCAGCTTCGGAGCGCATGCCCTCGGGCGGCGTCGGTCCCCTGGACACGGCGGATCACAACGCTATCCGGGAACAGTGGCGCGCAGCACGGGATGAACTCGGCAGCCATGTCTCCCATGCACGCGACCAGCTCGACCAGGCGAACGAACGTATCAAGGAGCGCACGGGCCGCGATCTCGTCCTGGCCATTCTGATCGGTCTCGCCTTCGGCGCTGCGCTCCTGGGATCGTTGCTCTTCCTCAAGGTGCTCTTCGTCCCGTTCGCTCTCGCGGCCGCCTTGCTCGGGGTCTACGAGCTCTCCCGAGCGCTGCGGAGCTCGGGTCGCCGCGTCGACGTGGTCCCTCAGCTGATCGCCGCCGCGTTCCTCGTGCTCTCTGCGTACTTCGCCGAGCCCTGGTTGTGCTGGGTGATGCTCTTCGTGTCCGTCGCGTTCGTCATCGTGTGGCGGCTCATCGCGCAGATGGTGGAGAAGGACGGCCGCACCTACGGGGACGTCCTCGCCGACGCCGTGACGAGCGGGTTCGTGCAGGTCTACGTCCCCTTCCTCGCGGGAATCGCGCTCATCCTCCTCAAGCAGGAGGGCGGTCAATGGTGGGTCCTCAGCTTCATCGCCATCGCCGTAGCGGCCGACACGGGCGCGTACGCCGCCGGTCTCGCCTTCGGCCGTCACCCGATGGCTCCGAAGATCAGCCCGAAGAAGACCTGGGAGGGTTTCGGCGGCGCCGTCATCGCCTCGCTCGCTGCGGGGGTGCTGCTCGCGATCTTCCTCCTGGAGCTGCCGTGGTGGTGCGGCGTGATCTTCGGCGCGTCGATCCTGCTCTCCGCGACACTGGGGGACCTCGGTGAATCGATGCTCAAGCGCGACCTCGGCATCAAGGACATGAGCTCCTGGCTCCCCGGGCACGGAGGGCTGCTCGATCGACTCGACAGCATTCTGCCCTCGACGATCCCTGCGCTCTGCCTGTACTTCCTCTTCTCTCCTTGGGTGGTTCTGTGATGAACGAAGATCAGCTCGACGAACAGGCGGAATCGACGCCGCCGGCATTCGCACTCACCTCAGGTCGGGTGCGTGGCTATCACCGGGCAGCCGTCGACACGTTCCTCGCATCTGCCCGCCGCGCGTTCGAGGCGGGCGGCGATGAACTCAGCGCGGACGATGTGCGGACGGCCTCCTTCCCGCTGGTGAAGAACGGATACGTCGTCGCGGATGTCGACGCGGCGCTCGGCCGTGTCGAAGACGCCTTCGCCGCTCGAGAACGCGAACGCGCGGTGCGATCCGCGGGAGCAGGTGCCTGGGTGGAGCAGGCCAGAGCAGACGCGCAGGTGATCCTGGATCACCTGGCGCGACCACGGCGCCACCGCTTCGCCCGTACCGGAGTACTCACCTTCGGGTACCGTCTCGATGAGGTCGATCATGTGTCGACGCGTATCGTGCGGTATCTCCGTGACGGCGATGCGCTGACCGCCGAGCAGTTGCGCTCGGCGGCGTTCCGGATGCAGCGTGGGGGATACCGCGAAGAGCAGGTGGATGCCCTTCTGGACGCCACGATCGACGTGATTCTCGCCGTTCGCTGAGGTTCCTGATGGTCGATCCAGGCACTCTTGCGTAGACTGTCCCTCATCGTGAACTCCCGAAACGACATGAATCTCGAAAGAAACGACCTCTCACCGGTGCCCGCGGTGAAGGCTCGTTCGGCGCGCACGGGCACACGACGCTGGTCTCGCAGCCGTGGTGTCGTCGGGGTCTTCAGTGCCCTCGCCGTCGTGGGTTTCGCCGGTGCATTGGTCGCACCGACCGGCGTGGCTCTGGCCGCACCCGCCCCTGAGGAGTCGCCGGACTCCGCCTATTCGCTTGCGCTCGCGGACACTCAGAACCTCACCGTCACCGTCGAAGGTGCCGAGATCGCGCCCGTCGTGCGCGGAGGATTCGAGGTCTATGTGAAGCCGAAGCCGGCTCCGGTCCCGACCGTGGCTGCAGCACCCCGTGGGGGGTCCTCCGGAAAGTCTTCCGGAGGTAGCCTTCCTCCCTACACGGGAGGCGGTGCTCCTGCAGAGTGGATGGCGGCAGCCGGCATCGCGCAGAGCGACTGGCAGTACGTCGACTACGTCGTGTCCCGCGAGAGCGGTTGGAACCCGAACGCCACGAACAAGTCCTCCGGTGCCTGCGGTCTGGTGCAGGCCCTGCCGTGCAGCAAGGTGCCCGGCAACGGCTACAATCCGGTCGACAACCTTCGCTGGGCGACCGGGTACGCCACCGGCCGCTACGGCAGCTGGGCCGGTGCGTACAACTTCTGGGTCAACAACCACTGGTGGTGAGCAGGCAGTATGCCCCGCTCTCGCAGACGTCCTTCGGAGCGCCCTGACCACGAGGAATCCTTCGATCGCCTCCTCGCGGGCTGGAAGCGTACCGAGACCCGCCGCGGCGGTGAGTGGACCGTGCAACCGGTTTCCGGAGCGCAGGCGCAGAAGGACTACCTCTGCCCGGGCTGCGGTCGATCGATCGTCGCCGGAACCGCGCATCTCGTCGCCTGGCGCGCGGACGGCGTGCTCGGCGACGCGGCCGACCTCGCCGCACGGCGTCATTGGCACACACACTGTTGGAGGCTTGCATGAGCATCGAGATCCGAGGACCACTGGAGCTTCCGGCGCGACGCGAAGACATCGAGCTGAAGACCGCTGACGGTCTCACGTTGGTCGGAGAGCTCGCCGTGCCGGAGACCACGACGCCTGTCGCGACTCTCGTGACGCTTCATCCCCTGCCTACGGCCGGCGGGTTCATGGATTCGCACATCATCCGCAAAGCGGCGGCACGTCTTCCGGCCCTGGCGGATCTGGCCGTGCTGCGATTCAACACGAGGGGGACCACCTCACCTCGTGGGACGAGTGACGGATCCTTCGACGGCGGGGCGTCCGAACAGTTCGACGTCGCGGCGGCGATGGACTTCGCCCGTGAGCGCGCTCTGCCTCGCCCCTGGCTGCTGGGATGGTCCTTCGGCACGGAACTCGCGTTGAAGTACGGTCGGGAACACGACATCGAGGGGATCATCCTCCTTTCGCCGCCCCTGCACCGCGCGACCCCGGAAGAGGTCGCCGCGTGGGCGACGATCGACCGCCGCGTGGTCGTCCTGGTACCGGAGCTGGATGACTACCTGCGCCCCGCCGAGGCCCGCGAAAGGTTCGCTGCGATCCCGCACGCACAGTTGATCGCTGTGGACGGAGGGAAGCACCTCTGGGTGGGCGAGACCCAGACGCGACGCGTGCTGACGGAGATCGTGGCCGCGGTCAATCCTGCGGCGCTGCCTCTCACCACGCACTGGCCGGCCGACGACTGACGGGCAGCAGGCTCAGAGCTCGTTCATCCGCGGGATGAGCACCTGCCGGTAGATGATCAGGATGCTCGCGGCGACCGGGATGGCGATCAGCGCGCCCAGCAGACCGAGAAGGCTTCCTCCGGCGAGTGCCGCGACCACGACGACAGCCCCCGGTACCGAGACCGCACGGCTCATGATGCGCGGCGAGATGATGTAGGCCTCGATCTGCATGTAGATCAGGTAGTAGATCGCAGCGGCGATCGCGGTCGCCGGAGAGCCCAGTCCGGGGATGAGACATACCAGCACGATGATCGTGGAGCCGGTCAAGGTGCCGACGAGCGGGATCAGGGAGAAGAAGAACGCGATCACCGCGAGGACGGCGGGGAACGGTGCTTGGATGATCGACAGGAAGATCGCGCTGAGCACGCCGTTGATGACACCCTGCGTCACCTGCCCCATGACGTAATAGCCGACCGAATCCGTGATCTGTTCGGACAGGTCGATGAACCTGTCACGTTTCGACGCCGGAGCCAGCTGGTAGACCGCCCGCTTGAGGGACGGCGTGGAAGCCGTGAGATAGATCGTCAGGATGAGGACGATGAACGCGCCGAACAGGCCGCTGAGCACGGCGCCACTCGCCACGAGGAACCCTTGGCCGATGGAGCCGCCGATCTCGGTCAGGTTCGTGGTGAGCCAGTCCTCGACGTAGGTGAAGACATCATCGACCCTCAGGTTGGGGAACGCGTCCGTCATCCACTGCTTGAGGTCGTCGATCGCGGTACCGCGTTGCACGATCGCCGTGATCTGGGCGATCAGCTGGGAGATCTGGTCGACCAGCACGGGAAGGACGATGAGCACGATGCCGACGAAGATGCCGAGCACCGCGAGAATCGTGACGATGACAGCGAGCCATCGCGGGAGACGCCGGCGCTCCAGGAAGGAGACGAGCGGATCGAGTCCGAGACTGAGGAAGAGTGCCGTGCCGAGATAGAGCAGCACCGTGGAGAGGTTCTGCACGCTGTTGATCAGCAGGATGCCCAATCCCACGCCGAGCGTCGCCACCAGGGCGGTGCGGAAGGGATTGTGGATCTTCATTCGGAGGCTCCTCGAGGACGGATGCAGCAAGGCTATCCAGAGCGTCCGGCTCGGTGCCGACGACGTGCCGGTCCGGCCCGCACTGAACCTGCTCGTGGGCAACACACAGCTGATTTCGCTAGTCTGAAATGTCGAGTGTTGCGTCGCCGGCAAGTGCCGCCGATGCGTGAGGAGACTATTCGTGCGTTTCGTATGGGCCGTGGTGGCCTTCGTGCTGGCTGCCGTGCTGATCGGCGCGGGGATTGCTCAGCGCACCATCTTCATGGGGCCGGACACTCAGCAGACTCAGGTCGAGATCGATGAGCCGGCACCCTTCGTACTCATCGACGGCGACGTGCTTCGGGCGAATCCAGGCGCGCAGACACTGATCGTCCGGGGAGAGGGCGAGATCTTCGGCAGCTATGGTCGCACCGCCGACATGGAGGCCTGGCTCGCCGACTCCGACTACAACCAGGTCACGCTGAAGAAGAACGGCGATCTGGCGGTCGAGCACGTCACGGCGTCCTCTGCTGACAGCGAGACCGATGCTCCGAGCGACGGTGCTGAGGGCGACTCCGCCGATGCGGAGTCCGCGGGGCGTGACCCGCGGGGATCCGATCTCTGGCTCGACTCGTTCGTCAAGGACAACCGTCTCACCGCCGAGAACATGCAGTTGCCCGAAGGCACGAGCATGCTCGTGGCCTACGACGGCACAGCCGATGCGCCGGATGACATCGTGGTCTCCTGGCCGCTGGACAACTCGACGCCGTGGGCGGGACCTCTCATGGTCGCCGGGGGAATCGTGCTGCTGCTCGGCCTCATCCTCTACGTCCTCGCGATCCGCCATCAGCGCCGCGGCCGCGGCCCGCGGCGCAAGGGCCCGGGTCCGCTCCCGGCGACGGAACCGATCGACGTCGCGGTGCTTCCGCCGTCTGAGCGCGCGGCGATCGAAGAGTCCGGCACTCCGCGCAGCGAGCCCTCCGCGGGAACGGCGGCGCCGGCCGACGGAGACGTCGAGGAAGCGGAGATCGTGGACGAGAGCAAGGACCCCGACGCGAAGACCTCCATGCGCGCAGCCACGCGCCCTCGCCGTCGTCGCATGCTCGCGCTTCCGGCTCTCGGACTCACGGCGCTGCTTGCGGCCGGGTGCTCGTCGGACTCGTGGCCGCAGCTGGGAGACGCCTCGCCCACCCCGTCGCCGAGTCCTACGGTGATCGCGCCGGAGAACCAGAAGCCCCCTGCTGTGACTGAAGCGCAGGCCAAGCGCATCCTGAAGACGCTTGCCGGCACCGTGAGCGAAGCCGACGCGGCACTCGACCTCGACCTGCTCGCTACCCGCTTCGAGGGACCCGCTCTCGCAGCACGGACCACGGAATATGCGCTGCGCTCGAAGCTCCCGGACACCGTTCCGCCCGCGGCGATCCCGACCGATCAGGTCGAGGTCGTGCTTCCGGAAGCGACCGATCAGTGGCCGCGCACGGTGCTGATGCTGTCGAAGACCGGGGATGACACGGTGCCGCCGGTGGTCCTCACGATGACGCAGGCCGACCCCTGGTCGAACTACAAGGTCTCGAACATCGCCGAGATGTCTGCTGACGCCGTCTTTCCCGAGGTCGCTGCATCCTGGCTCGGGACATCGCTCGTCCCCTCCGATTCCGCGTTCCTGACGATCCCGCCTGCGAACCTCGCCTCGACCTTCGCCGATGTGGTGGACCAGGGGGAGCAGAGCGAGTTCTACGACATGTTCGACGATCTGGCGTTGACCTACGCCAAGTCGATCACCGACAGCCGTCAGGCCGTGATCCAGGCTCTCGCCGACAAGGGCGCCGCCGACACGTCGAAGGCCGCCTTCGACATGGCTCCGACGACGGATGCCCCCATCTCGATGACGACTTTGGACAGCGGCGCGATCGTCGCCGTCACCCTCACCGATACCGAGACGGTGACGCCGACGGGAGACGACGTCTCCATCCGTTTCGGCGACAATGCACAAGCCAAGGCCCTCACCGACGCGACCGAGTCCGCGAAGGGCGTCGAGACGACCTACGAGTTCCAGCTGTTCTTCTCGGTCCCGGCAAAGGGCTCGACGGAGCAGATCCGGCTCCTGGCAGCCCACCAGGACCTCCTGTCCGTGAAGGTGATCAAATGAGTGAGATCTCTCCTGCCGCCCTGCGCGGTGCCGTCGACCTGTCGAGTCTCCGCAACCGGCCCGCATCTCCCGCAGAGGGCGCCCCCGCCCCGGGACTGCCAGATGTCGTCGTGGATGCGACCGACGAGACGTTCGGGCAGATCCTCGAGCTCTCGCGCACCGTTCCCGTCGTCGTCGACCTCTGGGCGGAGTGGTGCGGGCCCTGCAAGCAGCTGAGCCCGATCATCGAGAAGGTGACGCGCGAGCTCGGCGGACGCGTGCTGCTCGCCAAGGTCGATGTGGATGCGAATCCGCAGCTCGCGCAGAGCTTCCGTGCCCAGTCCATCCCGATGGTGGTGGCACTGATCGCCGGTCAGCCGGTGCCGATGTTCACCGGGGCCGTGCCGGAGCAGCAGGTTCGCGACGTCTTCGCGCAGCTGCTGCAGGTGGCGGCGCAGAACGGTGTCACCGGATCGCTCTCGGTCGGCGAGGAGGGCGCGGACCCGGAATCTCCCGTGGAGCCGGAGCTCCCCCCGCTGCACGCTGAGGCGTTCGCGGCGATCGAGGTCGGCGACTACGCGGCCGCCATCACGGCGTACGAGAAGGCGCTCGCGGAGAACCCGCGGGACGCGGACGCGCTCGCGGGTCTCGGCCAGGTGCGGCTGCTCGACCGCGTTCAGGGCCTCGATCTGCAGGCGGCACGGGCCGCAGCGGCCGACGGCCCGCTCGACGTCCAGGCGCAGTTCGATGTGGCCGACCTCGACCTCGCCGGCGGGCATGTCGATGACGCCTTCGGTCGCCTACTCGATCTGTTCGCGCAGCTCCCGTCCGACCAGCGCACGCCCATTCGTGAGCGCCTGGTCGAGCTCTTCGGGCTCATCGGTGCGGAGGATCCGCGGGTCGTGTCGGCGCGCAACCGGCTTTCGTCGCTGCTGTTCTAGGGAGGTACGCGCCGAGTCGCCGGCGCGCTCAGCCGTGGTTGACCGTAGGCACGTGAGGGTCGGACTGGTAGCGCAGCCACAGCGTCGAGAGCGCGGGCAACGTCAGGGTCGCGAGCGGTGCTCCTCCTTCTGAGGGTTTCGCATAGACCAACCCGAGGTTGCCCGACCCTCGACCCCCGTAGTCCGCCGCGTCCGTGTTGAGCACTTCCTGCCACACTCCTTCTCGAGGAAGGGTGAGCTGATACCCGGTGCGTTCCACCCCGGCGAAGTTGCTCACGACGACCAGGCGCCCGCCGTGCGCGTCACGCCTCTCGAACGCGATCACCGTAGATTCCCAGGTCGGCGCACCAAGGCGGCTGAACGACGAACCGTCGTTGTCTCGTTCCCAGAGAGGGGCCTGCGCCCGGTAGGTACGGTTCATCTCGCCGATGAAGTCCTGCAGCTGGGCATGTGAGGGCTGCTCGAGGAGCCACCAATCCAGCTCGCGCCCTTCCGACCACTCCGCCAGCTGGCCGAACTCCTGCCCCATGAACAGCAGCTTCTTGCCGGGGTGCCCCCACATGTAGGCGAGGTACGCACGCACGTTCGCCAGCTTGTGCCAATGGTCTCCCGGCATCTTTGCGACCAGGCTGCCCTTGCCGTGGACGACTTCGTCGTGGCTGATGGGAAGCAGATAGTTCTCACCGAAGGCGTAGACGAAGGAGAAGGTCATCTCACCCTCGTGATGCCCGCGGTACATCGGGTCGCGTGAGATGTACTGCAGGGAGTCGTTCATCCAGCCCATGTTCCACTTGAACCCGAAACCCAGGCCTGCGTGGTCGGTGGGAGCCGTGACGCCGGGGAAGCTGGTGGACTCCTCCGCGATCATCAGGATCCCCGGGTGCAGCCGGTAGGCGGTGGCATTGACTTCCTGCAGGAAACGGATCGCCTCGAGGTTCTCGCGCCCGCCATGGATGTTCGGTTCCCATTCGCCCGGTTGCCGGGAGTAGTCGAGATAAAGCATCGAGGCGACGGCGTCGACACGGAGCCCATCGACATGGAACTCTTGGAGCCAGTACAGGGCGTTGGCGACCAGGAATCCGCGGACCTCCGGGCGGCCGTAATCGAAGATGAGCGTTCCCCAGTCCTGATGCTCTCCGCGTCGAGGGTCCGGGTGCTCGTAGAGCGGCTGACCGTCGAAGCGCGCGAGCGCGAAGGCATCCTTGGGGAAGTGGCCCGGAACCCAGTCCATGATCACGCCGATGCCGGCCTGGTGGAGACGGTCGATGAGGTAGCGCAGGTCGTCGGGCGTGCCGAACCTGCTCGTGGGGGCGTAGTATCCGCTGACCTGATAGCCCCACGATCCACCGAACGGATGCTCCGCCAGCGGCATGAACTCGACGTGGGAGAAGCCCGATTTCGTCACATGCTGGATCAGCGGGTCGGCGATCTCGCGGTATCCGAGGCCCGCACGCCATGAGCCGACGTGGATCTCGTAGATCGACAACGGTTGCGCCACGGCGTGGGTGGCCGCCCGGCGCGTCATCCACGCGCCATCCGACCAGCTGTGCGTCGATGCCGTCACGATCGATGCCGTGTCGGGCGGAACCTCGGCAGCGAGCGCCATCGGGTCGGCCTTGAGGATCCACGCCCCCTCGCGGGTGCGGATCTGGTACTTGTATCTGGTGCCGATCGGAAGCCCCGGAACGAAGAGCTCCCAGACGCCGCTGACGCCCATCGAGCGCATGGCGTGGGCTTCGCCGTTCCAGTCGTTGTGATCGCCGACCACCCGCACGGCAGTGGCGTTGGGCGCCCAGACCGCGAACGAGACGCCGATCTCTCCGTCGAACGTGCGCACATGAGCACCCAACGCCTCCCAGAGGCGTTCGTGACGCCCCTCGGCGATCAGGTGCAGGTCGAGGTCGCCGAGCGTCGGCGGATGCCGATACGGGTCGCCCGACACTGTCTCATCGTGATCTGCGTACCTCGTGGCGATGCGATAAGGGAGCGGGGGACCGCTGTGCTGGCCCTCCCAGATGCCGTGGGCGACGTGGGCGAGCTCCCGTCTGCTGCCGTCGTCGAAGACGGCTGCGACTGCTTCTGCGAGCGGGCGTCTGGCACGGATCACGGTGACGGTGCGGTCGGCCGCATCCTTGTGGGCATGCGCGCCGAGAACGGAGTGAGGATCGTGGTACGTGGCTGATGAGACCGCCTCCCATTCGGTGGATGCGGCGACGTCTTCCGTGTAGCTCATGATCGCTCCCTCACCTTCAGGATGTGCACCGGCTCGGCGAAGGCGTCGAGCCGCACGTAGTTGTGATCGGTCCAGGTCCAGACGGCTCCCGTGAGGAGGTCCTCCACCTCGAAGGCCTCGCCCGGGAGGATGCCCCACTGGGTCGTGTCGAGGTGCACGGTGGTCTCCCGCACCGAGTGCGGGTCGACGTTGGCGACGACGATGACGGTGTCTCCGCGACCGGTGCCGGTGAACGGCGCCGCCAGATGCTTGCTGTAGACGAGCACCGCGTCGTCGTCGCTCCAGTGCGCGCGGAAGTTGCGGAGCTGCTGCAACGCGGGATGAGCGCCCCGGATCTCGTTGAGTCGGCGCAGCAGGGGGGCGAGCGATTCGCCGCGAGCCTCGGCGCCGACCCAGTCTCGGAACTTGTACTCGTACTTCTCGTTGTCGATGTTCTCTTCGGACCCGGGACGGGCGACGTTCTCGAAGAGTTCGTAGCCCGCGTAAACGCCCCATACGGGACCTGCCGTCGCGGCGATGCAGGCGCGGATCCTGTAGGCCACCCTGCCACCGAACTGCAGGTACTCGGTGAGGATGTCGTGGGTGTTCACGAAGAGGTTGGGCCTCATGTAGTCGGAGGTCTCGTGGGATACCGAGCCGAGGAACTCCTCGAGCTCGGCCTTCGTGTTGCGCCAGGTGAAGTAGCTGTAGCTCTGCTGGAAACCGACCGCGGCGAGCGCGCGCATGACGGCCGGTCGGGTGAATGCCTCTGCGAGGAAGATCACGTCGGGGTCGACGGCGTTCACCTCTGCGATGAGCCATTCCCAGAACTGGAGCGGTTTCGTGTGCGGGTTGTCGACGCGGAAGATCTTCACGCCCTGCGCCACCCAGTGCTGCACGACCCGCAGCATCTCGGCGTAGATGCCGTCCGGATCGTTGTCGAAGTTCAGAGGGTAGATGTCCTGGTACTTCTTCGGCGGGTTCTCGGCGTAGGCGATCGTGCCGTCCGGGAGGGTCGTGAACCATTCCGGATGCTCACGCACCCATGGATGGTCGGGCGAGGCCTGGAGTGCGAGGTCGAGCGCGACCTCGAGCCCTTCCCTCCGTGCCGCGCGCACGAACGCCCGGAAATCCTGCGGGGTGCCAAGTTCGGGATGGATCGCATCGTGCCCGCCTTCCGCGGCGCCGATCGCGTACGGCGAACCCGGGTCTCCGGCCTCGGCGGTGAGGGTGTTGTTGCGTCCCTTGCGATTGGTGGAACCGATCGGATGGATCGGCACCAGATACACCACGTCGAAACCCATCGCCGCGACGTCGGGCAGACGCCGCGTCGCGGTGCGGAACGTGCCGCTCTTGACGGTGCCGTCCTTCAGACGCCGCGCGCCTTCGGAGCGGGGGAAGAACTCGTACCAGGCGCCGACACCTGCCGCGCGCCGGTCGGCATGCAGCGTGTGTGTCGGCGTCGCGGAGCGCAGAGTCGTCACGGGACGGTCGCGGAAGATCTGAACCAGTCCCGCATCCGTCGCCAGCGCCATGGTTGTCGCGGCATCGCCGTCCTGCAGGGATACCGCGTCTGCGCCGAGCCGTTTCCGCTGCGGTGCCGGGCGGTCCTTCTCCGCGGCGGCCCGCGCCAGCAGATCTGCCCCCAGCGCTGCCATCACCGGGACGTCGACCCCGGCGGCGACCTTCAGCTCCGCGGCGTGCGCCCAGGTCGCGAAGTCATCGGAGAAGGCCTCGAACCGGAAGAGCCATTCGCCCTGTTCGTCGAGCGCGATCGGCGTCGACCAGGTGTCGGTGCCGTCGTCGCGGGGAGAGAGGCGATGCAGGGTCTCTTCTCCGGAAGGGGACGTGAGCCGGACGTGCACGCCGATGACGTCGTGGCCCTCGCGGAACGCGACCACGCTGAAGGGCACCACTTCGCCGACGAAGGCCTTCGGCCTGAAGCCACCGGGTACCGATGGCGACGGGTCGAGCAGCGGGATGCGGGTCGTCCGAAGTGCACCGGGAGAATCCGCAACGCCCAGGGCGCGCGCCGGGATCTGAGCGGGGCTCCGAAGAGCCGAGGACCGAGTACCAGCACGTGCAGCCACCTCCCGAATGTACCGCGCGGACGTGGCCACGGGTAGCGCGCCGGAGGGTGCGTCGTCGGCCGGCTTCATTCGATGCGGAACAGCCTCATCGACGTGCCCGAGACCGGCAGCACATCGCCAGGCGCGAAGACCTCTTCGTCATCGGAAGGGCGCTCCTGAGCACTCGACCACAGCGAGACGAAGCGGGTCGCGTCTTCGATCTCGACGGGCAGGCGCACATCGATGGGCGACTCGGTACCGTGCACGATCAGCAGGATGCGGTTGTAGGCCTCGGTGTCGGGAGTGGAGGCGGCGACGTACTGCAGCGTCCGGTTCCCTGGGTCGGCCCATTGGTCCTGCTCCATCGTCTCCCCGTTCTGGTCGTACCAGTCCATCACCGAGGCGTTGGGGATGTGCTCGCCGAGTCGCGCGTAGCGGCTCGGTCGCAAGGCGGGGTTCTCCTGGCGCAGCCGGATGAGCCGGGAGACGTGGGCGCGCAGATCGTCCTGCCAAGGCTCGAACTCCCAACCGAGCCAGGTCAGGACGGAGTCCTGGGCATAGGCGTTGTTGTTGCCTCGCTGGGTGCGACCGACCTCGTCGCCGGCGGTGAGCATGGGAATGCCCGCGGACAGCAGGAGCGTTCCGAGCAGGTTGCGCATGGCTTTGCGCCGCGAGGCGAGGATGGTCGGGTCGTCTGTCGGACCCTCGACTCCGTGGTTGAACGCGCGGTTCATGTCCGCACCGTCGCGATTCTGTTCGCCGTTGGCCTCATTGTGCTTGACGTCGTAGGAGACGAGGTCGTGCAGGGTGAAGCCGTCGTGCGCCGTGACGAAGTTCACGCTGGCGAGCGGACCGCGGTCCTCGCTGAAGGTGTTCGACGATCCGGCGAGACGGGTCGCGAATCCACCGATGCCCACCGGGGCAGATGCTCGCCGGGCGTAGTCGATGTCGCTCAGCCAGAAGTTGCGCACCCGATCGCGATAGCGGTCGTTCCACTCATGCCAGCCGGCCGGGAAGTTGCCCGTCTGCCAGCCGCCGAGACCGACGTCCCATGGCTCGGCGATGAGCTTGGTGTCGGCGAGGATCGGATCGTCCGCGATGGCGGTGAGAAGCGGATGCTCCGGGGTGTAGGTGTGGGCGCCGTCGCGGGCGATGGCCGTGGCGAGGTCGAAGCGGAAGCCGTCGATCTGCATCTCCTGCGCCCAGTAGCGCAGGGAGTCCAGAACGAGTCGGGCACCGGCATCGGTCGCCGTGTTCAGGGTGTTGCCGCACCCGGTGGTGTCGACGTAGACGCCGGACTCATCCTGCCGGTAGTAGTTCGCGTTGTCGATGCCGCGCAGGCTCGAGCGCGGACCGCCGATGCCCTCTTCGGACGTGTGGTTGTACACGACGTCGAGGATGACCTCGAGTCCTGCCTCGTGCAGCAGCCGCACCATGCCCTTGAACTCGGCCAGCACTGCCTCCGGCCCCTCCTTGCGGGCCTCCTCGGTGGCGTAGGCGGTGTGCGGGGTGAAGAAGTTCAGCGTGTTGTAGCCCCAGTAGTTGGTGAGACCGCGCTCGAGGAGGCGAGGTTCCGGCACGAAGGCATGAACCGGGAGCAGCTCGATCGACGTGATCCCCAGGGAGAGGAAGTGCGCGATCATCGCGGGGTGGGCGAGCCCGGCGTAGGTGCCGTGCAGTGCGGGAGGAACATCGGGATGACGTTTGGTGAGGCCTTTGAGATGCCCCTCGTAGATGACAGTGCGGTCCAACGGCACCCGAGGCTTCTGCGAATCGCCCCAATCGAAGCCGTCGACGATCACCACGGAGCGCCATTCCTCGTATCCGTCTCCCTGCGCGAGGCCGCGGGCGTAGGGGTCGAGGAGCAGCGTCTCCGGGTTGAACGTGTTCCCGGGGCCGTGCGGACCCCCGACACGGACGGCGTACCGCACACCGGGTTGGAGCAGTTCGGTGGTGACCTCCCAGACGCCCCCGGCGAGTCGCTCGAGCGGCACTTCGTCCGTCGCCCAGTCGAGGTCGGTGGCGTCGAAGACGACCAACTCGATGGAGGAGGCGTTCTGCGACCAGACACGCAGGGTACCGACGCCGTCGTGCAGACGAACGCCGAGGTTGTCGAGGGCAGGTCCGCCGGGCACGGTGAGGTCTCGGGACTCGGGCATGAGTACACACTAGGCGCGATGTGTTGCCGTCTCATGTCAGCGCGCACCCGGTACCTGGAGGCAGCACCCTTCCGCCCTCGTTTCGGGAGAGAATCGAAGGATGCGGCACTATCTGGACCACGCGGCGACCACGCCACTGCGCCCCGAAGCACGGGAGGCCTGGCTCGCCGCTTCCCAGATGGTCGGCAATGCGTCGTCGACGCACGGGGCGGGTCAGGATGCGCGTCGGCTGCTCGAGGAGTCGCGCGAACGGGTCGCCGCGGTGCTGGAGGCCGACCCGATCGAGATCGTGTTCACCTCCGGGGGCACGGAGTCCATCAACCTCGCTCTTCAGGGGTTGTGGCACGGCCGCGTGGGCGGGACGTCGGCGATCGTGATGCCCGACGCCGAGCATCACGCGACGATGGACACGGTCGCCGCGCTCGTGGATGAAGGGGCAGCACTGCGACGAGTGCCCGTCGCGCCCGACGCGCGGATCGATCCCGCGCAGTTCGCCGCCGAGCTCCCCGGTGCCGCTCTGGCGACGGCCCTCGCGGCGAACAACGAGGCCGGAACCATCAACGACACCCGCTCCCTTGCAGCCGCGGCGGCGGGAGCGGGGGTTCCCCTGCACATCGACGCCGTCGCGGCGCTCGGACACGTGCCGCTGTCGTTCCGCACCCTGCGAGGTGATGCCGACGGTGGGGTCGGTCTGATCGCCATGAGCTTCGCCGGCCACAAGATCGGCGCGCCGGTTGGCGTGGGAGTCCTCGTCACGGCACGCACGGCCCGTCTCACCGCGTTGCTGCGTGGGGGAGCTCAGCAGCGCGGGTTGCGCGCGGGTACCCAAGATGTCCCCGGCGCTGCCGCTTTCGCGACGGCGCTGGAGCTCGCAGAGCGCGAACGATCGGACGAGACCGCACGACTCAGCGCGCTGCGTGACCGCCTCGTGTCCGGCATCAGGGCTGCCGTGCCGAGAGCAGAGCTGCTGGGGGATCCGACCGTGCGCCTCCCGGGGAACGCGCACGTGCTGTTCCCCGGCGCGGTGGGGGAGAGCCTGCTTTTCCTCCTCGACGTCGTCGGCGTCGCCGCCTCGACGGGATCCGCCTGCCAGGCGGGCGTCGCCGAGCCGTCGCACGTCGTGATGGCGATGGGGCGCAGCGAACGGGATGCGCGCAGCGTGCTGCGGTTCTCGCTCGGTCGGACCTCGACCGATACCGACGTCGATGCGGTGCTCGCCACGATCGCTGACGCGTATGCCCGCGCATCCGGCGCCGGCACAGCCGCGCGCTCGTAGACTGGTCTCATGCGGATCCTTGCGGCTATGAGCGGTGGAGTCGACTCCGCCGTCGCGGCCGCCAGGGCCGTGGAGGCGGGGCACGACGTGGTCGGCGTGCATCTGGCACTGTCCCGTGCCGGCGGCACCCTGCGCACCGGCAGCCGCGGCTGCTGCACGATCGAGGATGCCCTCGACGCCCGTCGCGCCGCCGACGTGCTCGGCATCCCGTTCTACGTCTGGGACTTCTCGGAGCGGTTCCGCGACGACGTGATCGCAGATTTCATCTCCGAGTACCAGGCCGGTCGCACCCCCAATCCCTGCATGCGATGCAACGAGAAGATCAAGTTCGCCGCACTGCTGGAGCGAGCGATCGAGCTCGGGTTCGACGCCGTGTGCACGGGGCACTACGCGACGTTGATCGACGGCGACGGGGGTCTCGAGTTGCACCGCGCCTCCGACAACGCCAAAGACCAGTCGTACGTCCTGGGCGTCCTCAACGCCGAGCAGCTCGCGCACACCTACTTCCCGCTCGGCACCACGCCCTCGAAGGCGATCGTGCGCGCCGAAGCCGAGGCACGCGGTCTGAGCGTCGCGCAGAAACCGGACAGCCACGACATCTGCTTCATCCCCGATGGTGACACCCGCGGTTGGCTCGCCGAGAAGGTCGGCACGGCGACCGGCGAGATCGTCGACCGCAGCGGAGAGGTCGTCGGATCCCACGAGGGTGCTCACGCCTTCACCGTCGGGCAGCGCCGCGGTCTCAAGCTCGGTGTGCCCGCCGCCGACGGCAAGCCGAGGTTCGTTCTCGAAGTGCGCCCGGTCTCCAACACCGTCGTCGTCGGCCCGAAGGAGGCCCTCGCCATCGCCGAGATCGCGGGGGAGCGGTTCAGCTGGGCCGGCGCTGCACCGACCGAATCGTCCTTCTCCTGCCATGTGCAGATCCGTGCGCATTCCGAGCCCGTGGCCGCACACGCCGAGGTCTCCGACGGGGGTGTACGCGTCATACCGGAAGTTCCCCTCGACGGCGTCGCACCGGGGCAGACCGCTGTGCTCTACGTCCGAACGCGCGTGCTCGGACAGTTCACGATCGATACGACGGTCTCGGCGGTTCCCGTCGGCGCGTAGACGTTTCCGGTGTCGGTACCCGCTCGTAGACTGGCGGGGTGCCGGAGAACATCTCGCTGGAAGACGCCCGAACCGAAGCTGAAGAGCTGACCACTCGCATCCTCGACGCCAAAGAGGCCTACTACGGCCGCGACACCTCGGTCGTCGATGACTTCACCTATGACGGATGGATGCACCGGCTCGAAGAGCTCGAGCGTCTGCACCCAGAGCTCCAGGGACAGGACTCGCCCACCCAGATGGTCGGCGCGGCCGAGGCGACGGGTCTTGCGACCATCGAGCACGCCGAGCGGATGCTCAGCCTCGACAACGTCTTCTCGATCGACGAGCTGAAGGAGTGGGCAGCGAAGACGAAGGCCGCAGCGGGCCGCGAGGTCGCCTGGCTCACCGAGCTCAAGATCGACGGACTGGCGATCAACCTCCGCTACGAGAACGGTGTGCTGACCTCCGCGGCCACCAGAGGCGACGGACGCGTCGGAGAGATCGTCACCGAGAACGCTTTGCGTCTCCCTGAGATCCCATATCGGCTCAGCGGCGACGGGCATCCCCCGATCGTCGAAGTGCGCGGCGAGGTCTTCATCCCCGTGGCGGCGTTCGAACGGCTCAATGCGGCGCAGGCGGCCTTCCGCGACCGGGCCTACGCCGACGCGCTCGAGCGGTGGGAGTCGCGCGGCGGGGTGAAGAAGCCCTTCGACGATGAGAAGGCGCGCACTGCGGCCGCCCGGCGATTCCCGGCCTTCGCGAACCCCCGCAATGCGGCGAGCGGTGGACTCCGCCAGCAGATCGACAAGAAGAACGGCCTCGAGCTCGAAGCAGGACTGTTGCGGATCGAGTCGCTCGCGCTGTACGTGCACGGGGTCGGCGCATGGTCGAACCCTCCGGTCGCCGCGCAGAGCGAGGTGTACGACCTGCTCGCGGAGTGGGGGCTGCCCACGAGCCCGCACACGAAGGTCAGCCGCACGATCGACGAGGTCGTCACGTTCGTCGAGTACTTCGGCGAGCATCGGCATGATGTCGAGCATGAGCTCGACGGCATCGTGGTCAAGGTCGACGAGCTCGAGCTGCACGACGAGCTCGGCGCGACGAGCCGGGCCCCGCGCTGGGCGATCGCCTACAAGTACCCGCCGGAAGAGGTGCAGACGAAGCTGCTCGACATCGTCGTGTCGGTCGGTCGCACCGGTCGCGCGACTCCGTTCGCCGTCATGGCCCCCGCACATGTCGCCGGATCGGTGGTCCGCCAGGCGACGCTGCACAATAAGGACGTCGTGAAGGCGAAAGGCGTGCTGATCGGTGACACGGTCGTGCTGCGCAAAGCCGGCGACGTGATCCCCGAGGTCCTCGGGCCGGTCGTCGAGAAGCGCGACGGCACCGAGCGCGAGTTCGTGATGCCCGTCGAGTGCCCGGAGTGCGGCACGCCCCTGCGAGCCATGAAGGAAGGCGATATCGATCTGCGCTGTCCGAACGCACGCTCGTGCCCGGCGCAGGTGCGCGGACGCGTGGAGCACATCGGTTCGCGAGGCGCCCTCGACGTCGAGGCACTGGGCGAGGTCACCGCTGCGGCCCTGACGCAGCCGACGTCTCCTGCAGTGCCACCGCTCGAGACCGAGGCGGGCCTGTTCGCGCTCAGCCTCGAACAGCTGGTCCCCATCGAGCTGTTCGTTCGCGACGCCGAGACGGGTCTCCCCAAGGAAGACGAGGACGGGGTCGTCAAAACTCGCGCTCCTTTCCGACGCAACCCCACTGCGGCTGAGAAGAAGTCCGGTCTCGACGGACCCCAGCCCTCCGCACAGGCGCTCACCCTGCTCGTAGAACTGGAGAAGGCCAAGACGAAGGACCTGTGGCGGCTGCTCGTCTCACTGAACATCCGCCATGTCGGCCCTGTCGCCGCGAGGGCGCTCGCTCAGTGGTTCGGGTCGCTCGACGCGATCCGCGCGGCGTCACGCGACGAGCTCGCCGCGGTCGAGGGCGTCGGTGGCATCATCGCCGATTCGCTTCTCGCCTGGTTCGAGGTGGACTGGCACCAGGAGATCGTTCAGCAGTGGGAGGACGCGGGCGTGCAGTGGGCGACGCCTGGGCACCCCGGCCCCGGCGCGGCTGTGGCCGCGGGCGGAGTCCTGGAGGGGCTGACCGTCGTCGCCACCGGATCCCTCGACGGTTACACACGAGACGGCGCACAGGAGGCCATCATCAACGCGGGAGGCAAGGCCGCGTCGAGCGTGTCGAAGAAGACCGACTTCGTCGCCGCCGGCCCCGGCGCGGGTTCCAAGCTGGCGAAGGCGGAGGACCTCGGCCTTCGAATCCTCGACGCGGCGCAGTTCCATATCCTGGTGACCCAGGGGCCGGATGCCCTCCCTCCCACGGGCGAAGGGGCGTGAAGCGCTTCGGGCCCCTGATCGTCGTCCCGGAGGCTCTCGCCGTCGGAGATCCCGGTCGCCATCATCTGCGGTTGACCCCTGATGCCGTGATCATTCGCGAGGGCGTCGATAATCGCGGGATCGTGAGCTGGAGCGACCTCGACACGATCGTCATGGACGTCCCCACGACGAGGTTCCGTCTTCCTGGGCTCGTCAGCACGATTCTGCTCGGCGCTTTGACCGCCGCCATGCTGACCGACCCCGGAGTCGATCCCGACGACGGTTCCGTGACTCTGACGGTCGACGGAGAATCTCGAACCCTGCCCCTGAGCAGACATCACGTCGGCGGATACTGGGAGCCCGCGGTCATGGGCGCGCATCGGCTGATGGCCCATCTCATCGCGCACCCCGAGCAGCGTGCGCTGCTCACACATCCGGAGCCGCTGATCGATGTCGCCGCGCGACTCGCGCGCGGAACGGG